>JAJYOQ010000156.1 GCA_021796135.1 Bacteroidota bacterium | reverse complement strand
AAACAGTTAAAAGTAACTTATGTCCGTGAAAATAATGAAAACTGGAAAGGTCCAGTGCCAGTCTTTGCAGAATCTCAGCTTCCTAAAACAATTGAGAAACTGCAGAAGAAAGATACGATTAATATAGTTTACTATGGAGATAGTATAACAGAAGGAGCAAACGTAAGCGGGTTTATAAATGTTCCACCCTTTCTGCCAACTTGGGCTGATATGATTACTTTTAATCTGGAATCTCGCTATCATGTACAAATAAATTCGGTAAATCTTGGGGTTGGCGGAACAACATCACAATGGGGTGCTGAGAATGTTTCCCGGGTAGTAGCACACAAACCTGATTTGACAATAATTGCCTTTGGAATGAATGACGGCACGCTTAAAGTAAGTCCGGAAAATTTCCGAACAAATATTCAGTCAATGATTGATAATATTCGTAAAGATAATGCTGATGCCGAATTTATTCTTGTTTCTACTATGTTGGCTAATCCTGTCTCAACTTTTAGTCACGATCAAGAATTATATAAGGCAGTACTTGAATCATTAGCCGGGCAAGGTATTGTTATAGCAGATATTACAGGAGTACATAAAGAATTATTGAAATACAAGAGTTATCAGGATATGACAGGAAATAATATAAATCATCCCAATGATTATTTGGCAAGATGGTATGCACAATTTATTTCAGGTCTTTTAGTCCGGAAGTGATTTAGCGACAGAAAAAATTAGTTTGATGTCAAATGTGATGCATCAAAAGTAAAACTGTAATTACGAATAATAGTAAGAATCTCACATCTGAAGTTAAACGTGCTTATAACTTCGTTTAACTAAAGAAAATTTGTCCATTTCGTAAAGATACCCAAATGATAGGTCTTCTTACTCCTCTTATTTTAAGAAAGTTGTTGAACTTAATAATCGGTTGTATGCATAAAATTTAGAAATTCTTCAATCATTTTAATCAACTTCGGAATAATATTATGGAAAAATTTAACAAGTTTATATTATCAATTATTATCCTTTTAATTGTTATCCCAAATATTATAGGGCAGACAAAAAAGAACAGCTTAAGAGCTTTTAATATTAGGTCTAAAGGGTTGAATATTTCTTTTGATTTTTATAATAAACAATATTTGCGATGTCAAACCATTTTACCAGATGGTTTTAATCAAACTACAGTTGTACCTAATTTGAGCGATGAAGATGGAAATGTTGTTTTTCTCCAATGTACCGGAGAAAATCAAGCCTCGCATCACGGGACAAAATTAACTGGTGGTAATCCCGGTATGAGACTTCTTTTTGTTGAGAAAAAAGAAACGATTACGACATATGGAAAACAAGTTATAATTATTCAAAGAGATACGGTAAAAAAACTTAGATTGGAATCATATTACGAATTTGATAATGCCTCTCCAACAGTTAGAGAGTACACAAAAATAATCAATGAGGGTGCAGAGGATGTAGGTATTGAATACCTTAGTTCAGCAATTCTGAACAATTATAGTAACATTACACCAGGCTTGCCTGAAGATAATATACGTATACATTATGCTTATAATAGCTGGCAATCAGAAGCGCAATGGCATACAGCTAAACCTTCAGAGTTGGGATGGAATGAAAATGGATTGTTTAACCTAACGGGTGTTATAATAAGTAATTTGGGATCATGGTCTACTATTAGATATTTACCTATGGGTATGATTGAAAATATTAAAGCCGGAATTACATGGTTCTGGCAGATAGAGCACAATGGCTCATGGTATTCAGAAATGTCTAATACACCTGATAAAGGCACATATCTATATCTTGGTGGACCGGATGATATACACAGCCATGCTTTGAAAATTTTAGAACCAGGAGAATCATACCAAACTGTTCCAGTAGCTGTGGGCTGTGTAAAGGGAGGATTCGGGCAGGCTGTTAAAGCATTGACCGAATACAGGCGAGCAATGATAATAAAACCTAATAATAGTTATGAAACATGTCCTGTTATATTCAATGATTATATGAATTGCCTTTGGGCAAATCCAACCACAGAAAAAGAACTTCCTTTAATTGATGCTGCGGCTAAAGCAGGATGCAATTATTTTGTAATTGATGCTGGTTGGTATGCAGAAAAGGATGAAGGTCCAGGTAACGTAGGTTTGTGGCAACCATCCAAATCACGTTTCGTTGGAGGGCTTAATGCGCTGTTGAATAAGATAAAAGAAAAAGGCATGATCCCAGGGTTGTGGTTAGAACCTGAAATGGTAGGTATTAATTCTCCTTTAAAAGACAAACCTGATAATTGGTTCTTAATGCTGCATGGGAAACGTTATATAGATGACGGCAGCTATATGCTTGATTTCAGAAATCCTAGAGTTGTAGATTATTTAACTTCAGTGGTAGATCGATTAGTCAAGGGGTATGGAGTTGGTTATATTAAAATGGATTACAATAGTACTGCCTGGGGTGCAGACGGTACTGATAGTCCCGGACAGGGGTTATTAGAACTCAATAGAGCGGTATTGAAATGGGAGAAAGATATTGGCAACAAATATCCTCAACTAATTATCGAGAATTGTGCAAGCGGCGGTTGTAGGATGGACTATGCTATGTTATCGCAAACTCAACTACAATCTTCCAGCGACCAGTCTGATTACAAAAAATATCCTGCAATTCTGGTTGGAGAAATGGCTGCTGTAGTTCCCGAACAACTGCTTATTTGGTCATATCCAATTTCGGGCAGTGACGCTAGGGAAGCTTCGTTTAACATGGTTAATGCAATGCTGTGCAGAATATGTCTGAGTGGAAACCTTGATAAATTATCGAAAGGAAGTTTTGAGGTAGTTAGAAAAGGAATTGAAATCTATAAAACGATCTTAGCACCTTTAATTCACAAATCACTTCCCTTCTTTCCATTGGGCATGCCATCAATTACAGACGATGTTGACCCTATATCTGTTGGTATTAGAAATGGCAATAAAGAGTTTATAGCAGTTTGGCGATTAAAGGGATCGGAAAAAGTGGATATTCCGAGTTCTGGAAATAATGAAGTAAAACTTTTATACCCACAAAATTTGGGTATAAAAGTATCAAAAATTAAAGATAAAATTCAATTTGACTTTCCAAAAGAGTATATGGCTGCAATTATTGAAATAAGCAAATAATAGGAACGGAAAGATGTCAATGTTTAAAAAGCGCATAACTCGCCGGGAATTTGTCCACAATGCATTTGTAATAGCATCAGCGAGTGCAGTCGTACCTGGAATGCTAGTTGGTGAAGGCAAAAAGAAAATGATGAATAAACCCGTATTCTCAAAAGCAGCGCTATATCCTGACGATGCATTCTCGCGTCCTACGGAAGACTATTGGTCAGTCTTCGAGACACTTGACGGCTGTCAGATAAGAGAGGATGTGAGAACCCGTGCGTCATTATTTGTCGAAAATGAATTGAAGCTTGTTAAAGAAAATGGACGAAACAACACTCAATGGCGGTTCGAGTCGAAAAAAACAGAGTCCACCGGGTTAGTATTTATGGCAGCTGAAGAAAACATCCGTCGCAAGCCTGACAGTATATCCTTTGTCGCTTCCAATCATTCCTCTAATCCGGTAATGTTAAAAGTCGAGTGTAATGAGATGCCGTGGAGACCCGGCCCGAAGCTTGGTGGACTTCAATGGGTACTCGGACAAGGTCAAACTCTTAACCCAGGTGAGGAGCGCGAACTTATATTCTTAATTGCAGATGCTTATTGTGCTGATAAAACCGAGGTCAAAGAACCGCGATATCCGGTGTCGATATCGATGATAGTGGAAGGACTAAAGCCTGAAATTGCATACTCGCTTAATCTTTCCCAATTCACTGTCCATTACCGTTATGCTTCGGAACTTGAATTGAAAAAACTCGACACTCCGTCAGAAATCACTGCTGGTAAAGGAGTGAAGTTTAAGCTGGATATTATTGGAAACATTAAGGGAAAAACAATTGACTTGGAACTTAGAAACGGTAAATGGGTCCTATGGCGGGTAAGGTTGGGGGATGGTGAAACTGTTGTTCGGAGAGATGTTCCCTGGTGGATTTCTGGTGGGGACTATAGTCTTGGGTTGGTTTCAAACGGATATCGTGTAAAAGGTTCTGAAGAACAGGTTCGGGTAACTAATACTTCGACTCCTCAGCTCGCAAAAGCTGAGCGAATAAATTACAAAGGACGCCCATCACTTTTTGTCGATGGCAAGCCGTTTGCGTGGCAAGGATATTCGTCTTATGATTATCAACCTGGAAACGTAATAGAATTTGGAGAACACGGCACGAATCTGTTTATAATACCAACTTGTGCGGGAAGCCACCTTCATCATATTGCTGCATCTACATGGATATCCCCGGATAAATTTGACTTCGGACAAATTTCGGAACGTGTAAACTTCTCACTACAAGGTAATCCCGATGCAAAGATAGTCGTTAGAATATCACTTACATTACCACCGTTTTGGGTTCAGAACCATATGGATGATCTCGTTCGTGCGAAGACTAAGGAGGGAGATTTGGCCTGGGAAGAGACTTATTCGCGGTGCGTGTCGCTGGCATCTGAAGCGTGGAAGAAAGACCAGGAGAAAGCTCTTCGAAAGCTCATAGAATTCTGCATGTCCCAGCCCTGGGCTAATCGGTTTATTGGAGTGATTCTTACCGCGGAAGTTACAGAGGAATGGTTTGCTTGGGGATGTAATGATGGGGTTTATACGGATTATAGCAAGACGAACCAACAGGAGTTTACGCGGTGGCTAAAGGTGTCAGGGGACGTGTCAATTCCATCCCCCGAAGCCCGCAGGTCAACCGGAAACGAAATATATCCTGATACTCCAAAAGGTCGCATGGCTGTCGCATACAATCAGTTTTATTCCGATTTAACTGCAAATACTATCTGTCATTTTGCCCACGTAGTAAAGCAAGTGACTAAAGGGCGAACTATTGTTGGTGCTTTCTACGGATACGTGATTCAGCTTGCAGGTGAACCGAGGCAATCGTTGGCGGGACAATTTGCTCTGCGCAAACTGATTGATGACCCAGATGTGGATTTCTTAGCTGGGATCCCAGTGCTTGATTTTCGACAATTGATTGGCGGTTATAGCGCATTTACTACTTCGGTGAGCAGCTTACAAGTTGCCGGGAAACTCTTCCTTGACGAGAATGATTTATTCTCCTGGCTTGATCCCGGAATATGGTACAATTTGGGAATATACAATCAAAATGACCCGAGGGGGAGTGCATATTCAATGCATCAGCGGGTAACCGCACAATGCGCTGTTTATGGTGTAATGGAAGGAAAGTTCTCACTTATGTCAAGCTGGCATCATGATGATGGACTTCAGAACGAATTTGAAAAGCTCAATGAAGTTTACACTAAAACAATAGAGCTTGATAAGACCCCGGTTGAGGAAATCGCCTTCATTGTCGATGATAATTCCTTTGCACATACTCCGCCAGATTCCCAAATACTTTCAGTCAATAAAGAACTTCTACTTAAACTCGGTTTAACAGGTGCACCTGTAGGTGTATGGCTTATGTCCGACTTAGACAAATTGCCAGAGAGAATAAAACTTGTTGTGATTGCCGGATGCCACTCTCCAATTCAAAAGGACGAATTAAAACTAAAAAGATTGATGGAGTCCGGGGAGAAGACTATTCTGGTATCGGCTAAGGATAAAATGGACGGAGCCGATACGTTGCGCAAATTAGTGGAGAAGATAGAAGTTCATTGTTATGCTCCTTCAGGATTTTCTGTACATGCCTCAAAGGAACTGATAGCTATCACGAGTGATCGGTTAGGAATTGTCATGTTGAATTGGAAGCAGGAAGTTAAAGTCATGGATTTATTCGACGGTTGGACAGGCACAGGCAAAAGCTTCCCTTGTCCATTCGAGGCTGGGCAGACTAGATTATTCAAACTGAATTATTATTAGCAATTGGATAAATTAAATTGTTTTTTAAAAGGAGTTAAAATCATGATGAAAAAAGGCTTAATTATTGGCGTTATTTCATTTTTAATGTTGCTAACCACTCAAAGTATTCTTTTAAGCGGTAAAGAAATTGAACCAACGAAACGGGAATATAATGACCGTATGGCAAGGTTCGATAAAACTCTTGTCTTAGCAGATAAAACAATTCCAAAAACTATCAAATCTAGCACTAGTGCTGTGTCGTCTGGTATTGGGGGCGAAAGGAGCAGGAAAGTTAACGTAATGGATTCGGTGTTTCAAAATTGGAAGCAATACAGTGAGCTAATAAAAAAATATATTTACAAAGATTATAAGAAAATGTATAGAGAACCAGGCGGAGCGTTTAAATATCCTTATTTGACCCCGTCTACAAGTGGTTCTGCTTATTCAGGTGATTTGTGGGATTGGGACACTCCATTTGTCGATGCTGCATTAAGGCAGATATTATTAGAACATGGTACCGAGAAGGATAGAGAGGGGGCAGTTAAATATGAACAAGGCAGTGTACTAAACTTCTTGTATTATTGTGGAGATGACGGCTGGATGCCAGTGGTAATACAGAGGGGTTCAACTCTTCAAGGGATGAGACCAACAAATATCTATGAAGAAAATATGCATAAACCCTGCATTGCCCAGCATGCAGCATTTCTTGTAGAAATGAATAATGGCAATGCAGAATGGTTGAGAGATGAATTCTCTAAACTTCAAATGTTTATAGAGAATTACAAAGCTCATGATAGGGATGCAGCTACTGGACTTTACTTTTGGCAGACAGATCACTGGATTGGGGTAGATAACGATCCATGCACATTTTATCGGCCACCCAGAAGTTCAGGTTCAATCTTCTTAAATTGTTTCATGTACAAAGAACTAAATGCAATGGTTTACCTTAGTGAAAGACTAAATTTAAAAGATATTGCTTCAGAATATGAAAAGGATGCTGAGGAATTAAAAGAAGCCATTCAAAAGAATTGCTGGGATGAAAGAGATGGTTCTTTCTACAACGTCGATTTAGACTTACTTCCTATAAATAATCAAGTCTATGGCTTTCAAAGTGGCAGTCCAAGAGATTATAACTGCTTGATTCAGAGGATTGATGTATGGAGTGATTTCCTCCCCATGTGGGCAGGCATAGCTACACCCGAACAGGCTAAAAGAATGGTAGAACATTATAAGAATGAAAAGACATTTAATTCTCTTTATGGTATTAGGTCACTTTCAAAAATGGAAAAGATGTATAGCCTAAGAGCAAGCTCGAATCCTTCCAATTGGGATGGCCCTATTTGGGGGATATCCAATTATCTTGTATGGAGAGGTTTGGTAAAATATGGATTTGTTAAAGAAGCAAAGGAGCTTGCTGAAAAAACTGTGGTACTGTTTGGTAAAGACTTCCAAAAGACCGGAACATTACATGAGTATTATGATCCCGACAATGGATATCCAATTTTACATCCTGGCTTTCAAGACTGGAATTACTTGGTTTTAAACATGCTCGCCTGGTTGGAGCATAGACAAGTGATCAGTGAATTCTGAGTTGGACTGACTAATTTACATTTATCATAAAGTAGAAAGGAAGGAAGACAATGAGGACAAATATTTTAACAATATTATTGATTCTTTCAGTAATATCCATAAGGGGATTTTCTTCAGGGAAGAGCCAAGACAGATTACAACCCAAACATTTAAGATGCGAGGGACTAATAAACCCAGAGGGAATAGACATTGTAAGTCCACGATTAAGCTGGTACTCAGTATCAGCGCAAAGGGATCAGAAACAGACAGGCTATAGGATATTAGTTTCAAGCTCAATAGAGAAATTAAATAAAGATGAAGGAGATTTGTGGGATTCGAAGAAGGTATCATCCGATAAGAGTATAAATATAATATATGGAGGTAAGCAATTAACCTCTGGTAAGCAGTGTTACTGGAAGGTTAAAGTTTGGGACAGTAAAGGCAATGAATCTGCATGGAGCCTGCCTCCCGGACAAGCGGGTAAGCCGGCAAAGTGGAGCATGGGATTATTAAGTAAAAAGGACCTACCTACCGGACAGGCAGGTTGGGGATCAGCAAGCTGGATTGGAGTTGACAAAGCAATTGGCAGTGATGAACCGGATTCTGAGCATACAAAATTATCAGCGCGTATGTTGAGAAAGGAATTTGAGACAAGTAAAAGGATTAAACGCGCAACTGCATACGTCTGTGGTTTAGGATTGTTTGAATTATATTTTAATGGACAGAGAATCGGGGATCAGGTGCTTGCGCCAGCATTATCGGAATATCCAAAGAGATCCTTTTATATGACATTTGATGTAACCAAAGAATTGTTAGAGGGGGAAAATGCAGTTGGAGTAATACTTGGCAATGGGCGTTTTTTTGCAATGCGCCATACAGTGCCGACTGGAATGGAGACATATGGTTTTCCAAAGATGATTTTCCGGTTGAATATAGAGTATACGGATAACACAACACAAAGCATAGTAAGTGATACAACCTGGAAAATTACAGCAGATGGACCAATTAGATCAAACAATCCTAAACCACAGAC
>JAJYOQ010000155.1 GCA_021796135.1 Bacteroidota bacterium | reverse complement strand
CGTTGACGATAGAAGGGATAATTGAAGATGTATCGGAAATTATTCTTAATTTAAAACAAGTTCGTCTCAAGCTGTTGAATAAGAAGCCGAACAAAATTGATATTTCATTAAGAGGTGAAGGCGAATTTACCGCTGCCGATATTCAAAAAAACAGCCCTGATATTGAAATACTCAATCCAGATCTTCATATAGCAACGCTAAATAAAAATGTTAAGGTTGAAATAGAATTAAGAGTCGGGAAGGGAAAAGGTTACGTTCCAGCTTCTGAGAATGTTACTCCCGATCAGACAATAGGAGTTATTCCTATTGACTCAATCTTTACTCCTATTAGAAATGTTAAATATGATGTTGAGAATGTTCGTATAGGCGATAAGAATGATTTTGAAAAATTAGTATTAGAAATTGCTACCGACGGATCAATCACACCCGATGATGCATTGACTCAGGCAGCAAAAATATTAAAAGAACATATTCAGCTTTTTATTAATTTTGATCTTGATCAGGAAGAAGAGCAAACTAATAATCAGAAGGACAGTGAAAAAGAAAGAATTAAAAAAATTCTTTTAACTAATGTAGATGATCTTGAATTAAGTGTTAGATCCCATAATTGTCTTAAAGCCGCAAACATAAAAAATTTGGCTGAACTAGTAAGAAAAGACGAATCCGAAATGTTAAAGTTCAGGAATTTTGGCAGAAAATCCTTAGCTGAGCTTATGGAAATAGTTGAAAACATGGGACTTGATTTTGGTATGGATGTAGACAAATTTCTAAAAGATGAAACTGAATCAAATTAATATTCGTAAAAAGGTTTAGCTATGAGACACGGAGTACATAAGAAAAAATTAGGAAGAACATCAAGCCACAGAGCGGCTTTATTAAATTCTCTTGCAACGTCCTTATTGAAACATAAAAGGATTAAAACTACGGTATCAAAAGCAAAGGAAGCAAGAAGTTTTGTTGAAGCTCTTATTACAAAGGCTAGAAAGAATGATTTACATTCGCGTCGTCAAATTATGTCAGTAATTAACGATAAGGAAGTTGTCAAAGAATTGTTTTCCGATATAATCCCTAAAATTGGAGATCGCCCGGGCGGTTATACCAGGGTAATAAAATTAGGGAATAGAATAGGCGATGCTGCTCCTATGGCGATGATTGAATTAGTTGATTATAATGATGTTATGAATGCTAAAGCAGAAGAGCACAAAGAAAACAAGGAATCTAAAGCAAAAGCAAAGCGTGAGTCAGAAGAAAAATCAACAGCTGAAGACGCCAAGGTAGTTGAGAATTCCTCAGCTAACGCGTAATAAGAAAATATTAAAATTTATAAAAGTAATTCTGCATTAGCGGGATTACTTTTTTTTATATGTTTGAACAACAAAAATTTATAAAATCAGCTTTCGCAATTAAAGACCTTCCTCAGGATGATATACCGGGGATTGTTCTATGCGGAAGAAGCAATGTCGGAAAATCTTCTTTTATCAATTCCCTTTTCAATAAGAAATACTTAGCAAAGACAAGTTCAACCCCGGGAAAAACAAGGTCAATAAATTTTTATTTAATTGACGATTTGTTTTATTTAATAGATCTTCCCGGATTTGGCTATGCTAAAACCAGTAAAAGCGAGCGAGAATATTGGGCAAACCTTATGGAAGAATTCTTTGAAAAGGATAAATACATTTCTCTTGCTTTTCACTTTATTGACAGCCGGCATAAGCCCACTGAACTTGATATAAGACTAAATTCCATGCTGAACTACTTTGATATTCCATTTGTCGTGATATTGAGTAAAGTGGATAAGTTAAAGCAATCTGAAATATCATTTGCTAAGAAAACGGCTGCCGATTTTTTCCCTGAACTTTCGTTCGGTGATAATTTATTGCTTTATTCGGCGGTAAAGAATATCGGGCATAAAGAAATTTTGAAGAGATTATCCGGATTATTTTACCATTAATTTATTTTATTGTAAATTATCGTTTGCTATTAAATTATGGTAAAATTATATTAACAATCAATTTAATAATCTGTAGATTTAGTTATTATGGACAACAAGCAGAAAAAAAGAATTTTAATATTTCTTGTCGTTCCGGTATTAGCCTTATTTCTTTTCCTAGCAGAAGATACCTTAATAAGAATTATAGCTCTATCCCTTCTCATCATTTATGTAGCCTTTATTATTTTCTTACGTGATTCAATAAAATTTACTGGTCCATATATCGCGAGACCTAATACTGAGCCAGAAGGAAATGATACTTATAAACCGGAAACCGACATAGATGAATCATTTGAGATAGTCTCCAAAAATAAAGAAGTTGAAATCATTACTTCTGATAATTATGTACCCGAACTGCGCCAGCCAAGAACAACTCTAAAACCGCCGGATTTAAAAGAACGTTTTGAAGAAATTGCAAATGAATCCCTGCCAGAAGGCATTGGGCATGACGGGCAATTTGCTTTCGCATTGGAAAAGATTTTAACCGTTATTAAAGAGGCATATCATGCACATACCGCAATATTCTTTTGGTATAATAGGAAAAAGGAAAAGCTAGGTGTCGAACGCTACGTCTCAAATACAAATGAAATTGAAAAAAGAAAATTTGATTTAGAAAATGATATATTGAGCAATATAATTAAAAAGGGAGAACCCGAATTATTAACAGATATTTCACCCGCAGCAGAGGCGGATGTTATCAGGTATTATACGTCGACTCAAAATATCCGCAGTTTTGTAGGTGTACCTCTTTTTTACGATAAACAATTGATTGCAGTTATTGCCATAGATTCTAAGCTAGGCGATAATTTTGGAATAGAAACTATTTATGAGTTAGGCAGGTTTGTTCGCGTAATTACAATGATTATTGCAATATTTGAAGAGAAATATTCTGATTCAGTATCGCAACAGCGTTTAAAAGGCTTATTAAATTTAATAGAACCGGATAAAAAATTCGAAACAGAAGAAGATTTAGTTTCAGCGATTCAAAATTCAGTAGGTTTCTTATTACAATGGGATGCGTTTGCTTTTGTATATTTTCATCCTGTAGCAAAGAAATTCACGACATTTAAAATTATAAATAAAACTTCGCTTAAATATGCAGGTGAGGGATTAGATTTAGAACTTAACGGAACGCTGGTAGGGAAATCGATAATTACTGGAATTCCAATTAAGATAGATGATACATCTAAGGGAGAATACGTTAGGTTTTCAAAGGTCGAAAGTGTAAGCTTCGATGGTTCTTTTCTGGCTATCCCGGTTGTTTATAATGGTCAAAATTACGGTGTATTATGTTTCGAAAGTCTAAAAAAGAATGTCTATACAAACGAAGATGTTCAATTTATGAAAAATGCTATGAATATAGTTTCTTTTATAATATATTCATTCTCTACTCAGTCGCTGCTTAAAAGTTTTCTTGCATTAGATATCGAAACACGTACGTTAAATGCTGAAACATTCAAAGAGAGGTTGACATCGGATTTATATAAAGCTGCCCAGTTAAAAATTCCGGGTTCTCTCGCCTTAATCAGAATAGATGATTTTATCGAGCAAGAATCTTTATTTGACGGCAATCCTTTCCCTAAAGTTTTGGCTTCAATAACGGAGACACTTTTAGAAGAAATGACTCCTTTTAATATTCTTGGCAGGTTAAGTGAGAAAGTTTTTGGTGTTTATTTCTTTAATGCAAATAATAAAGACGTTTATTTATGGTCAGAGAAATTAAGGGTTAAAATAGCCAGGAAGCCAATTGCAGTTGTTTCCAAACAAACAACATATACGGTTTCCATAGGCGTAGCTTCCGCTATCGGGAAAATGAATTCGGAAGAATTAATTTATAATGCTGATCTTGCACTGAAAAAAGCAGTTGAAAAGGGCGGCAATACAGTGCGTAATGTAAACTGATTTTATCTAAATGAATAATTTTTTCTTAATTATCATTGATGGGGTCGGCATAGGTGAATTACCCGATGCAAAAAAATATGGTGATGAAGGAAGCAATACACTCTGCAATACCGCATCAGTTATCGGAGGTTTAACCTTACCAAATCTTGCCAGACTAGGAATAGGTAATATTGCCCATATTTTAGGAGTCCCGCCTACAACAGATCCTTTAGCATCTTATGGAAAATTAAAAGAAATATCAAACGGAAAGGATTCGACCACCGGTCACTGGGAATTAGCAGGCTTGAATATACAAACAGATTTTTCCTACTTCCCCAATGGTTTCCCTAAAAAAATTATCGATGATTTCTTATCCTTAACTAAATGTAGAGGAGTTCTGGGTAATAAGGCAGCTTCAGGTACTGAAATTATCAAAGAGCTCGGTGATCAGCATATTAAAACAGGTTTCCCGATCGTTTATACTTCTGCCGATTCCGTTTTCCAAATTGCAGCTCATGAAAATGTTATTTCAATTAATAAGCTCTATGAAATTTGCGAAATTACACGCAATAAAGTATTAATCCCTCCGCTGAATGTTGGAAGAGTTATAGCCCGACCATTTATCGGAGAGTCGAATAATTTTTCACGTACAACTAACCGAAAAGATTTCTCATTAGATCCGCCAGGCGATACAATCTTAGATATTCTTTACAAAAATAATATTAATACTGCAGCTATCGGAAAAATAAATGATCTTTTTAATTATCGCGGCATTAAATTGAAACTTAAAACCAAATCCAATTCTGAGGGATTTAATCAAATACTAGAATGCTGTAAAAATCAAAAGAATACTTTTATTTTTGCTAATCTGGTAGATTTTGATGTTTACTATGGTCACAGGAATGATCCAATAGGATTTGCAAAGGCGTTAAAAGAGTTTGATGATTTTATTCCAATGCTTCTCGATACATTAGACGAGTCCGATACACTGATAATTACTTCCGATCATGGAAATGATCCCACTGACGTAAGTACGGATCATACTCGAGAATATGTTCCAATTCTATATTTTATTAAAAACATGAAGGGAATAAATCTTGGAGTCAGAGATACTTTTTCAGACGTTGGGAAAACAGTTGCAGATTTCTTCAAAATCAAAAACAATCTAAATGGTACCACTTTAATAACATAAGTTAAATTTTAAATCTTCGATTAGCCACTCCGAATTTTAAATTTTCAGACCTGATTTGAAAGATTTCTTCTAGGATATTGAAATGCAACGTTTTGTTAATTAAATTACAATAAAATTTATTTGCGATTTTCAATATTATAATTACATATTTCGAAAATAAAATGATTCTGTATTTTTAATTTATCTGATAAATAAAATAGCTCAGAAAAGATTAATGAGGTAAAAGCGTGAGAATAACAAAACAATTTACCAATCGCGAGAGTCAGTCACTCGATAAATATTTACAGGAAATCGGAAGAGTAAACCTCATTAATCCGGAGGAAGAAATCTCTTTAGCTATTCGAATTAAAAAAGGAGATCATGAGGCGCTTGAAAAATTAACAAAAGCAAACTTACGCTTTGTTGTTAGCGTTTCGAAGCAATATCAAAATCAAGGATTATCGTTAGGAGATTTAATTAATGAAGGTAATTTAGGTTTAATTAAAGCGGCGAAGCGTTTTGATGAAACGCGCGGATTTAAATTTATTTCTTATGCAGTTTGGTGGATAAGGCAATCAATTCTTCAGGCACTAGCCGAGCAATCCAGAATCGTGCGGCTTCCTTTGAATAGAATAGGTGCGCTAAATAAAATCGGTAAAGCATATAGTAATCTCGAACAAGAATTTGAAAGAGAACCGACTGCCTATGAACTTGCAAAAGAGCTTGACATGGATGAAGTTGAAATAATCGAAACAATGCGAATATCAAGTAAGCATGTTTCTATGGATGCTCCATTTTCACAAAATGATGAAAATAATCTTCTTGATGTTTTGGAAAGTGATGAAATTCCCTTACCGGATTACAATTTAATGTCTGATTCTTTAAAAATGGAAGTAAATAGAGCCCTTTCAACCTTGTCAGAAAGGGAATCAGAAGTCGTGAGACTTTATTTTGGAATAAATAAAGAACATTCTTATACACTTGAAGAAATCGGTGCGTTTTTCAATCTTACAAGAGAAAGAGTGAGACAAATAAAAGAAAAAGCAATAAGGCGCTTAAGACACGCATCAAGAAGTAGAAACTTAAAAGCATATCTTGGATAATCTATTGAAAAACTTATACAACACTGTACTTTGGATATTTAGTATTGTTCTTTTTATCAATTTTTTAGGATGTTCATCAGCTTCGAATTCTATTCGATATGGAAATTCTAATCAAGAATCCGTTAAAAGCAATGATGTAGTTAGATTTAGCAGTCAAAAGCAAAATATTGACACTACATTTAATGAAAATACATCTAGTGTTAATGATTCTGATGATATACCAACAAACGAAAAGGGGATAGATCTCTCCGTTGTGATGAAAAAACTTTCATTTAATAAAAATGCCGAGAAGTTAAGTGCCGCTCAAAATACTCTTCGCGATAAAATGTTAATGGAAATTATAAAATACTTAGATACGCCATATAAATATGGAGGTCATACTTCTAATGGAATTGATTGCTCAGCATTTACACAGAAGATTTATCAAAAAGTTTTTTCAATTACGCTGCTTAGAAGTGCTCATGAACAATATACCGAAGGTACTGATGTTGATGCAGTAGATGACCTTAAATTTGGGGATCTTGTCTTTTTTAATACAAGAAGGGGAATAAAACCGGGACATGTCGGAATTTATATCGGAAATCATTTTTTTGCACATGCAAGTACAAGTAATGGTGTTATAGTATCTTCAATAGATGATGAATATTATTCAAAAAGATTTATGGGCGGGCGAAGAATTGAAAATATTCTTGGTGCGAGCAAAGTAAACGGAAATAATTAGCCATTGTCTTAATTTGCTATAAGTTCGTCTTTTAAATTACTAATAAAGTTTAAGGTTTTAGTAAAACCGGCGTTATCTTCTTTCAATGATTTTATAACAGCACTTCCGACAATTACTCCGTCACAATAAGGTGAATATGCCTTTATATCGTCTCTGCCGGATATTCCAAAACCGATAAGCATTTTATTCTTTTTTACTAATGAATATGCCTCATTAAGAAATTTAATTGTCCCATCAACTTTATTGTTTGAGTTCCCGGTTGTGCCGCTTACAGAAACGCAATATACAAAACCATTACTCATATTATCAATTGTTTTTATGCGTTCTTTAGTAGTCGTCGGAGTTATCAATAATATTTTATCAAGAAGATTAAAGTTTGATTCAAAAAAACCTTCATATTCTTCTATTGGAATATCGGGGATGATGAGTCCGTTAGCTCCCGAAGTAATTGCATCTGCTGCAAACTTTTCTTTACCGTAGCTTAAAATCGGATTTGCATATCCCATTAAAATTAAAGGTTTATCTGTATTCTGACGAATTTCCTTTAAAATTGACAATACGTTAGGAAGGTTCATTCCATTATCGATAGCAGTCTGAGAAGAATGCTGAATGATTGGTCCGTCTGCGAGAGGGTCACTAAAAGGGAATCCTATTTCAAGCATATCAGCTCCGGCTTCTAAAATATTTAAAGCGAGCTTTACAAAATTATTTTTATCCGGATAACCTGCTGTTAAGAATACCGAGAGTATTTTTTCTTTATTGTTATTCTTTTCTGAAATATAATTTGAAATTAGTGACATTTAATATCCTAAATAATTTTTAATAGTATTGAGATCTTTGTCTCCTCGTCCGCTAACATTGACGATAATAATTTCATCTTTCATAGTAGTAGGAGCAAGCTTTTCTAAATAAGCGATTGCATGTGCTGATTCCAGAGCAGGTATAATCCCTTCTTTTCTGGAAAGGAGTTCTGTCGCTTTAATCGCCTCTTCATCGGAAACAGAGAAATAGTCTGCTATTATCTCATCTTTTAGGAAACTGTGCTCCGGACCGACACCAGGGTAATCCAGACCTGCAGAAATAGAATGAACTTCAGATACCTGACCATCATCATTCTGAAGTAAATAAGTCTTCATACCTTGAAATATTCCTTCTCTTCCTAATGTCAAAGTTGCGCAATGCTTGTTAGTATTAATCCCATAACCTCCGGCTTCAACCCCGATTAATTTTACTCCTGAATTTAAGAAAGGATAAAAAATTCCTATTGCATTACTTCCGCCTCCCACGCAGGCAACAATATAATCCGGCAGCCTATTTTCTGCAATCCGGATTTGTTCTTTGGTTTCATATCCTATAATAGATTGGAAATTTCTAACCATCATAGGATAAGGATGAGGACCGACAACCGAGCCAATAATATAATGAGTATCATTGACATTTGTTACCCAATCGCGAATGGCTTCATTTGTTGCATCTTTTAATGTTCTGCTGCCTGATGAAACCGGGATTACTTCGGCACCCAGAAGCTTCATTCGGAACACATTTAAACTTTGCCGTTCAATATCTACTTCGCCCATATAAACAAAGCATTTCATTCCAAATTTGGCACAAACTGTTGCAGTTGCAACACCATGCTGACCGGCACCGGTTTCAGCAATAATTCTTTTCTTCCCTAGTTTTTTAGCGAGTAGAATTTGACCTAAAGCATTGTTTATCTTATGAGCTCCGGTATGACAGAGGTCTTCCCGTTTTAAATAAATTTTTGCTCCGTTATAATAATTAGTCAAGCCCTCAGCAAATGTTAACGGTGTAGGTCTTCCGCTGAATTCTTTATTAAGAGAATCAAGTTCTTTATTAAAATTATCGTCTTTTA
>JAJYOQ010000154.1 GCA_021796135.1 Bacteroidota bacterium | reverse complement strand
TTAAACCTTTTAAAAATGGGCAATCATTTGCAATTAGTCCCATACTTTGATATTAATAATGCTTTTTTATTTGCAATACCAAATAACCATAATTATTTTGATCTACTAATAGGCGAGTTGGTTCATTCTACTTTCAGGATTTCGTAATAAAGTTCCAGCATTCCAAATTGACAAATTTCTCCTTCTGATCTACCCATGATTGTTAATGCAAGAGGAGACTTATCATAAACAGAAATCAGTTCATTGTTTAAGGGCTTTATATTGGAAGTTGTCTGTTTATCGGTAAATTTAACTCTAAATATTTTTCCTTCAGAATTTTTAATTGTAACAACAGAAGAAAAAACTACTTTCCTTTTCATCTCTGGGCGCAAAGAAATCGGAATAATTTCATTGTCTTCAAGCAGTTCATCAAGAGGTGCAACAGCTTCTAGCTTTTCATCTTTGTCAAATTGCAAAATAAATGCAACGAGTTTTTTCAATTCCTTCTCGACAGAATTCCACCAGTTTGTTGACCATATTCTGTAAAAAATAAATCCCTGTTCTTCTAGTCGTGATTGTCTGAACATATCCCAAGCATAGGCCTCGTTACTACTATGATATTTAGCACCATCACATTCAATGGCAATAATTGGTTTACCAGTAACTTTTGATTTAATAATTAAATCAATTCTAAATCCGCCAATTTTGTATTGCTGTTGCAAACGTTCTTGCCCGATTTTTTCGGCAAGCCGGTAATAAACTTCTTCTTCAAATGGTGATTCAGAACCGTAAACATCGTGGTCGATTTCAAAAGTTTTTGATTCACAATTCTCATATAGTAGCTTTAACAAAGTTTCTCTTGTTTCATTATTATTTTCGCTCACTGCTTTAGAATAAGCTAAATAAGAATAGAATATACCTCTACCATTATTTTTGAACTGATTCAAAAGTGTTGGGTATTGATTGATGTGTTCTTGCGGAATGGAGGTACAAACAAAAATTTTATACTTTGCTCTTGTTATTATAACATTTAACAACTTGTATCCATTGCGTTGCAGGATTGGACCGAATTGTTGACGGAATGAACCATCTGCTCTCTTGCCAAACGTAGTTGAAATAATTATAATATCTCTTTCGTCACCCTGAATGTTTTCAAGATTTTTTACAAACAAATTAGTGCCTAGGTCAGCAATTTTTTTATCATATTCGGGATTCAGCTGTCTAGCTTTGGTTATTTCCTCAAGTATTAAATTCCTTTGATATAAATTGAAAGTGGCTACACCAACTGACGGATATTGCCCATTTTTAAAAGGTTTAACGTGGTTTAATAAAATATCAACCACTTGTCGTGCCTCATCGATATTCACCTGGTCTTCGTATATTCCGTTCACTTGAATAAATTGAATTGGTTTGTAATCCTGTTTGGCCGGCATTGGAATGAGGCGTTTACCATAAAAAGCATGATTTGAAAAGTCAATTAAATACGGGTGTTGTGAACGGTAATGAATTTTAAGATAGGATTGTTTGTAATTACAATTCTCCGCGTACATTAAAAGAGATTCACTATCTGCAAGATCAAGTGAATTATTTAAATTACGGTTAATTGTATAAATTTCATTTGCTGCCAGTTCTACCTCATAATCATCTTCCGTAGGGTTTAATAAAGCAGATCCTCCTTGGAAAAAATTTGAAGGAGGCATTTGCTGGCTATCACCTGATATAACTTTTATTTTGCCTCTCAACAAGGCAGGAAATGTATCTTCTAATCTTAATTGACTTGCCTCATCAAAAATGACAACATCAAAAATTGCTTCTGCCAAGGGGATAATTGAACTACAAACTGTTGGACTCAACATTACTACAGGGAAAAAATTCGTGAACATCTCGAAATCAATATTTATGATTTTTCGCAATGAATTTCTTCGTCCACCTCTACTACCACGTTTGTTGAATAAGGCAATAGGGTTTTCACCAGCCCTATGAGCTTTTCGAACCGAGTGAGATTGCCTATCAGACCAATTATTTAATATGCTCCGAATTTGCAATTTTTTAAGTTTCTCTTTTGCTTTGACTAAATCAATAATCTTATCATCACTAGTTGGTAAATGCTTTAATTTATTTTCTGCAATGGCTAAGAGCCAGTAGTAATACCAACTTTCAAAAATTGCTTCCCAATCTTTGTAGCCGATTTCAATTATGGATATTATGACTTTCTGCTGCAGCGGAGTAATTTCAAGGTAGAATTTCCGCCATTTAAAGTATTCTCTGAAATCATTAAGATTATCAGAAATTATTTTTAATTCTGTTTGCAAATATGCGGATTCGATTATTCTCTGATCATAATTTATTGTGCTTACAAAAGATCGTCTTAAAAGTTTTTCATCAATAAGTGCAGAAACAATATTATCATACTTCTTTTCTGAAAGTTGCAGATTTGTTTTATCAGCAAAAAGTGGATGTAAAAAATTTGATGAAAAGTTTCTGATATAATGATGTTTTACCTTTTCAATGTTATTGAACCAATCATCGGTATGCTGATTTAACTTATCAATGTTTTCAACAAAAACTATTAGAGATGGCGCGTGCGAATATTCTATATAATTGTGCTCAAAATAATTTAACGTCTGATGAACCTGTTTTATTTTTGATATTTTTTTAAATAAAGATATTCTGTTGATCTTTAGAGCTTTGTATCTGCTGGAAACAATACTAAGTATTAGTACCTTAAACTTAGTAATTAAATCATTTTTAAAAAACAATTCGCCAAACTGATCATGATTAAATATAATAAACTCTTTATAACTGTTTATTTGATTTTTCACAGCATAATAATATTCGCTAAAGTGGTTATCAAGCCAAGTTTCATATTCGGAAAGTTTTTTTTGTAATTCTGAACTTATTATTTCAAGTTTTTTTGCGAATTCTATTGCAAGTAATTCCAACCTTAATTGAATTGCTCTAGGATTATCGTCATTAAAAACGTCATCGCTTAATATTTCAAGAGGATGGTCAAGTCGTTTTATTTCATCATAGAGTTTTTTAGCTGTTTTGATTATACTAATTATATCTGAAAGTTCCTTCTCGTCGGACTGAAACTTGAACTGCTTGTAATCGAGTTTGAAATTGAGTTCTGTAAAGTCATTATCTTTTTGGCGTTTTATAAATTTTCCGACCAAATCAGTCCACGGTTTACCTAAATAAATTTTCTGGTCAAGTTGTTTGTGCTGTGAATTTAATTCTGATACTTTTGTTTCTACGGTCTCCCTGATGCTATTGTAATCCGATAGATTGTAATTAGTATATAGGGAGAGGTTGCTCAATCTATCACGAACGGAATTTACAATTCCGTCTCTGTCTTTATTGATATCCTCAACAACCGCCGCCAGTGCACCTAGATGGTCACTCTCTTTGAGTAAATTATTCTTGATTACGTCAAGAGCAGTTTTCTTTTCGCAAACTACAAGGCATTTAAGATTATTTGCGAGAGCATTTGTTATAAGTGCCGTGAGTGATTGGCTTTTCCCTGTTCCAGGAGGGCCCTGAATTATTTTTCTTGGTTCAATACATAATGTATTTAATATTTCCTGCTGGCTTGGGTCAGTTTCAACAGCACTGTGTGATGTTCCAGAAAAATTTTCTACTGTTAAATTTTCAAAATCAAAATCATCAAATCTCTCAATTATTCGGTCAATGTCGGTGATTATGCTTTCCTTTTGAGTTCTAAATAGCCCGAACACTCCACCAAAATATATCCAAGGAACATTGCCTGAAATGGATTCTAAAGATGCTGCTTCAGGAATAGCATTAATTGGTTCGCTAAATTTTGAAAACAAACTTTCTTTGATGCCGGTAGGAGTATTTGCATTAAACGCTTTGAGTACATCGTAACAAACAGTAATCAGCTCATCCCTGTCAATAATTGCATCTTCTAAAAGCTCCTCATTGATTTGAGGAATTAAAATATTCTCATCAGTTTTCAGAAAAGCTAACAGTACATCATTTAATCCTACAGAGTGAACTTCTTCATCAACGACTTTTCCATTATCATTCTGTATTTTGTTACGAAGAATCGACCAAGTATTGACCTTATTTGTTGATTTGATTATTTCCAATTGCCAAATGAAAAGCGGAGCTTTAATAATTTTCTTAGGATCTTGCCTGGATGGTTTAATCAAAATGGGGAATCCAAATCCGAACGTTCTTATTCCAAGTTCCTTGTAATTGTCCTCATTTTCAATGTTGAGAGAGTTTAAGCGTTTTGATAGAAGCCCAAGTCGTTTTTGCTCATCTGGTTGAATTGAATTTAAATCAATATCATCAAAAGAAATTTTGAAATCAAAACTAGAGTGAGTTAAAAGTAAGTTAAGGAAATTTTCTGCTAAGTCAGGTCTGATATAATTAAGATTGGATAAATCCAGTCGTGTTGCAAATCTCCCAGGCAACACATTCAAATGGATTGAACGTGTGTTGCCACCTTTGAGTTTAGCTCTTAATGCTTTTAAAAAAACTAAGTCGGTCATATAACAACAATATTAAATCTTTTAGTAGTCCGGGGCAATGTCAAGTAAAAACAACAATAACATTTTTGGGGCAATGTTGTATTTGGTTGATTATGCAGAAACGTTTGTTTAATTATCTATTTTGTGTCAAGTGATTAGACGATCTGCCTCCATTGAATTAACCCTAATTTACCTATATTTCCCAATAAATGATAAATTTACATCTACTTATTGAAGGATAGGTATTAGTAATTTCGAATTTATTTTAACAAAGTTAAATAAATTTTTTTTATAAACCATCAGATATTAATTTTTTTTATGCCGGTATGACCAGGGGAAGTAAGGAAATAGAAATTAGAATTCTTATCGTATGTTTATTTTATAAGGTTATGGTTTTTACATCTTTTTAACGAAGTCGCGATTCATGGGTTTGCAAAAATCGTGACCGAGCGGGGGTTTTCAATTATCGGTAACCAATGAAGGATTAATTACTGAGTAATTTAAAATATATATTAGTTAAATTTATTTAACTAATGGATTTTCTTGACACAAAAGATTCAAATGTTTAATTTAATTATAGCTCTTTTGAAGGGTACATCCCTGCCCTTTGAAGCAAACAGAGTTAAGCCCGGTGTCACCCCCATCGCCGGGCTTTTTTGTTTTAAATAGAGTAGAGTTGTGCAGGGGATTTCTCACCGGCTGATGCCGTATTCGAAATGACAGTGGGATTGTTGACGAATTGAGATATTTGAGCTGGGATATGGGATTTCTCCCTACGGTCGAAGAAGACAAAATTATTTTTTGACTTTGGAGATTTCGGGTTCGATAATGGGAATGCTATATTTCATTGAGTTAAAAATTTTAAGCTTGGAAGAGCATGGATAACAATCATAGAATAATAGATGAATTATGTGCAAGAGGACAACTTGAAAAATATAGAGAAACAGTCGAGCAAATAATTATAATTGCAAATCAATACGGATTTGGTGTTTGCACAAGGTATGATTCTTTAAAATCTAATATTGAATGGGGTAAAACAAAAATTATTAGAATTGCAATTAATGAAGAAACAAAAGGATTAGGTTTAATTTGGGACCTGCTACATGAAATTGGACATTTAATTGATGGCGAACCAAAGAAAGAGGATTTTTGCAAACAAGAAATAATTGCGCGTGAAGAAAAGGCTTGGGAAAATGCGTGGGGTATGGTTCAAAGCAAGTTAATAGAATTAATTAGCGAATACAACCATTTCGAAAAGCATAAAAGAGAATGTTTATTAACCTATCATAAAATGAGTAACTGTATTAAATGAAAAATCAGATTTTGATTTTGGAGATTTCGGATTCGATTTTTTTGTTGATGTCGTCTTTGAATTACTATTACTTTTTTTGGCGAAATCCTTCAGAGGACGGACTGGAAAAAGTAATCCCGCATAGATTACGGTTTATAATATTTCTAAGGTAATGGTAGCAGGCACATGCTATAATTTTATCAGTGGTAAAGTTTTAAATTAGAAATATTTATTTTACTAACCTCAATGAACTTCCCCAAACCTTATCCATCTCTTCACGTATGTGTTCGTCTGCGATCTTTAAATATTTTTGCATCATCCTATAAATTGTATGCCCGGTTATAGCCATAATAACATCCGGCTTCATTGATTTTTATTGGCAAATAAAGTATTTTCTATTGATAGTTTAGGAGAAATAAAATGATCGAATTAAAAACCAGAGAGAAAATATTTTATAATAAAAGCGGCAAGCCTAAGAGTGTTCTTGTTGACTATAAAGTATACAAAGAAATGCTTGAGATAATCGAGGATAACGAGTGTATTAAAATCATAGAAGACCGGGGAAAAGATTCTAATATATCTGAAGATGATTTTAAGAAGAAAATCAAGATGGATTAATGTACATACTTGAGTTCAAAGAAAGAGTCATCAAAGACTTTAACAACCTGCCTTCGAAAGATAAAAATAAAATCTTGGATAAATTTCAATTACTGAAGCAACAACCACGACCATATGGATATAGAAAACTTGCCGGTAGAGAAAACGAATATAGAATACGGTTCGGCAACTACAGAGTAATTTATCAAATTGATGAAACACAGAATAAAATAATAATTATTCAGGTTGGACACAGGAAAGATATTTATAGAGGACTGTAACTCTTTAGAAATGTCATGGGCAAATAGTATTCCTCGGTAATTCTGAGATTGGGAAAAAACCTCGGGGGTTTCTCACTATGTAATAATAACCTTTTGCGTAAAGTGAATTACTTATATCAAACTCCTTGATATACATTTTTATAAATCTTTGTAATTAAAGGTCTGATTATTATTTTTATAGTTGTTCTCGATAGGAAGTTCAAGAATTAATAATAAGGAGCGTAAAATGAAAATAGCAGCCGGAATATTCTTAATCATTATCATGTTTGCTGTTGTCATTTATGGTACAGATCTCCACGTTTCTAAAACAGGTAACGATTCCAATCCAGGAACGTTGGCTGCCCCGCTGCTTACAATCCAGCGAGCTGCAGACTTAGCGCAGCCAGGTGATATTATAATTGTGCATAAAGGTATTTATCGCGAACGCATCAATCCTCCGCGCGGAGGTGAATCGGATTCAAAGCGGATCGTCTACGAAGCAGCACGTGGAGAAAAAGTTGTAATTAAAGGTTCCGAAGTTATTAAGAACTGGATGAAAGAACAGGGTGATGTTTGGAAAGTAATGATTCCAAATTCATTCTTTGATAGATTCAATCCATACAGCGACCTCATTCACGGGGACTGGTTTGATCCTGAGGGACGAAAGCATCATACAGGTGCTGTTTATCTTAACGGTAACTGGCTTACGGAGGCTGCCAATCTTGATGATGTAAAGAAACCTATGGGAACAAATGCACTCTGGTTCGGAAAAGTAGATAGTAACAACACTACGATCTGGGCTCAGTTCAAAGGAGTTAATCCCAATAAACAATTGGTAGAAATTAACGTTCGTCAAACAGTGTTCTACCCGGGAAAAACAGGCATCAACTACATTACTGTGCGCAGCTTCATTATGGAGGATGCGGCAACACCTTGGGCGCCGCCTACAGCAGAGCAAATTGGTTTAATTGGTACCAACTGGAGTAAAGGCTGGATTATCGAAAATAATGTAATTAAGTATTCTATTTGCTCTGGGATCACCCTAGGTAAATATGGCGACCAATGGGATAACACTTCTGAAAATTCTGCTGAAGGCTATGTCAAGACCATCGAACGAGCCTACAAAAACGGCTGGACGAAGGAAAACATTGGACACCATGTCGTTCGGAATAATATAATCTCTCACTGCGAACAAGCAGGTATTGTCGGCAGTCTTGGCGCTGCATTCAGCACGGTCACCGGCAATACCATCCATGACATTCGCGTTCTAAAATGGTTTGCGGGTGCAGAGTTGGCGGCTATAAAGTTCCATGGAGCTATTGACGTTACCATCAGCCGGAATCACATCTATAAAACGATTCGCGGGCTCTGGCTTGACTGGATGGCACAAGGTACGCGCGTCTCAAAGAATCTCTTTAATGATAATGGTGAAGATGTATTTGTCGAAGTAGATCACGGACCATTTCTGATGGACAATAACCTTTTCCTTTCACAAATGTCGCTAATAAACATTTCACAGGGAGGCGCCTATGTTCATAATTTATTTGCTGGAGCTATCAAACTGCTTTCCTATGATGCCCGTCAGACACCATTTCTCAAGGCGCATTCAACTGAGAATGCAGGATTTCACGATAACCCATTAGGAGACGATCGTTTTTATAACAATATATTCGTACAGCGTTTCGATTTGAGTATTTATGATAATGTTCAATTGCCGGTATGGATGGATGGCAATGTGTTCCTAAATGGAGCCAATCCTTCTAAGTTTGAAAAGTATCCTATTGTTAAAAAGGATTTTGATCCTGCCATCAAGTTAGTTGAAAAAACAGGTGTATTTTACTTGGAAATCAAATTCGATAAAGCCTGGATTAAAGAACGAAAGCGTAAACTAATAACAACAGAGCTACTTGGGAAGGCAGCAATTCCTAATCTTTCGTATGAAAATCCCGATGGTTCGTCGATTCGCATTAATACAGACTACTTTGGTAAGCCGCGGAAGGAAACGAATCCAACGCCCGGACCTTTTGAGAATCCCGGAAACGGTTTGCTTTCTCTAAAAGTATGGTGACGAAAATATAATGATAAACCGATGCTTTAAGGAATTCCAAATATTATTTCACTTGAACTATTATTGGAGATGAGGTATAG
>JAJYOQ010000153.1 GCA_021796135.1 Bacteroidota bacterium | reverse complement strand
AAGAATAAATAATTGCTTTGTTCTATAAGTGACTAACAATTCTGAATGGAGTTATAAAATGAAAAAAACATTTACAGTTGTTTCAATACTGGCAACTTTCGTTCTAGTAATTAATGGAACTTTAGCACAACCAATTCCAAAAGATAGTTTATATCTTGGTCAGTTTGTCCCCGGTAGCGATCCAAAAGCATTCAATCTGAAAGTAACACATGGGACTTTCGCCGCCGAAAGAATCGCAATTTCAATGGATTATTCAGATGTGCACATTTACTGGGTGAACATGGGGAATATGGTTGACAGCATGAAAAACACAAATCTACCACCGTATGTAAGAAACAAACCCAAACCACAAACAGCAACGGTAGGGAAAATGTTTTCTTGCTTGTATTAAAATAATTAATGGACAACCCACATTTAATAATTTAGGTGAATAACATGAAAAGAAAATTAAAAATGATGTTCTGTTTTTCAACAGTTTTTGGAATGTTAATGTTACTACCAATTGGTTGCAAAAGTGATGATAATGTAACAACTCCAAAGCAGGATGCACCTGTGTTGTCTACTTTGTCTACTGCAGCAGTAACAGACGTATCTTCAAACAGTGCTGTTAGCGGCGGTAACATAACATCAGATGGAGGATCTTCAATTACCGCTTGTGGTGTATGTTGGAGTACAAATCAACTTCCTACAATTGCAGATAATAAGACTGCAAGCGGGACATGTACTGGCAGTTTTGTAAGTAGTATAACAGATCTTTCTGCAAATACAACTTACTATGTTAGAGCGTATGCAACAAACGGTGCGGGAACCGCGTATGGAAATGTAATTTCGTTTGCTACACAGCAAACTTATTTTGGTCAGGATTTACCCGGAGAAAAGCCAGTTCTTTTTGCTCGTCAGATTCTGAGCTCTTTGAGTGTTTGGGTGGAATCTACAGCTTTATCTCCAGATGGTACTCTCTTTTTTGCTTCTGTGGGAAATGCAAACTACTCAAGTTCACAACTCTATTATTCAAAATATGTTAACAATGCATGGACTCCTTTTCAGGTGGCTCCGTTTGTTTCTGATTTCTCATTTTCACATGAACCTGTGTTTTCTGTTGATGGTACATCTCTGATTTTCACCGGTAAAAAAGGGGATGCTACGACGGATCTTTGGAAAGTAAGCCTGACAAACAATAATTGGGGTGTACCTGTTGCGCTACCTTCTCAAATCAATAGTAATGCTAATGAGTTTCGAGGCAGCTATATGTCCAACGGAACTTTTTATTTTTGCTCTAATCGCAGCGGAATGATGCAAGTTTATAAAAGCGCATCTCCAACATCTCCAGTTGAATTATTGGGTGCACCAATAAATAATAATACTTATGAGGGTGATCCTTGTATTGCACCTGATGGGCATTTTCTCATTTTCTATTCTGGGCGTACGGGAGTTAGTACTGACCTATATGTAAGTTTTAGTGATGGGAAAGGCGGGTGGAAAACACCAATTAATCTAGGTTCTAATTTCAATAGTTCGAGCGATGAATATGGAGCTCATCTTTCCTCTGATGGAAAATATCTGTTTTATACTCGTCATGCTAAACAATCCAACATAATATATTGGGTAGCGATTTCAGCTATTGAAAAATTAAAATAAAAATGTATTGTCATATCTAGCTGTATTTTGTAAAGCAGCTAGAACAAAGCGGGGTAAAGAAAAGCGTAAATAATGGAATGATGAAATTATGATAGTTGACAAAAAAGTATTAGTTAGACTTTACTTATTGTTTTTTCCAATTGCTTACTTCTCTTATCTATTTCACGAATTTGGACATTGGATAGTAGGAGAGATTTTGGGGAATGATATGGTATATCATCTTAACTATGTTTGGCCCAAAGCCGGGCATTATATAAATGAAAGCCATAATTTATATGTAAGTATTGGTGGACCCGCGTTTACGGTATTGTTGGCTTTGTTCTCTCTTTTAATTTTAGAAAAATATTCAACGATATATGCATACCCGGCTTTATTCTTTCAATTTGTGTGTCGTTTTTTTTCTCTTGTCTTCGGAGGATTCAGTAATCAAGATGAAGCAAGAATATCTTCAATTATGGGGCTAGGCACATATACGGTAGCAATAATTGTGCTTACAATTTTACTCCTCATTGTTATAAGAGCAAGTTACAAACTCAAGATAGAGTTAAAACAAAATGGTTATTTCTTTACGATAAGTATTCTGAGCGAGCTTATGGTAATTGCGACTTACAAAATTACTGGCCTATAAATTAAATTATTAGTAACAGACACTTAATGACGGCGGATAAAATACATACGTAAACGACAAGCTAATTAGAAAATTATGTAATCAATTGAATAGGATAAAACAATGAAAAAGAACATTATTATTTCTGCGCTTTCACTTATGGGATTGATTTTTACAGTTGATTCATTTGCACAATCAACTAAAATCGAAAAGTATCTTGATAATTTACCACAAGGTTTGAAAACGGATACTAACAAACCCATGCACTATAAATTAACGATCGATTGGACAAACAGAGATATTGACGGTAACCTTATAAACCATAGTATTGCGACTGGCGAACTTACCAAAGCATTCGAAAATGATTCAATTAAACTTTCAAATGTTACATTGAGTGAAGTTGGAAGTAGCGTCAAGAATGAACAGAAGTTGAAGGAATTAGATGGGTTGAAATATAAAATTGATGGTGACAATTTCACAAAGCCGGATTTTTATAAAGATTTTCCGCAAGCACGCATTGACTTAATTCGTTGGTTTGTTCAAGACCAAGTTGCATTTGAAGTATATGGATTGATGTACTTCGATAGTCTAAAATTGGATACCCCTTTTTACCCCGACTTTTTCCGCAATCATAAAGCACAGTTTGATAAGTATGTCAATTTTAACACAAGAGACCTAAACATTACCTGGACTGGTATTTCTAAAATTGATAATGAGATTTGCGCTTTGATTCATTTTCAAGCGCTATATAATACAATTGATGCCGATACTGATGTGATGAAATTAAATGGACGTTCTTGCTTCTGGGGTGATATTTGGATTTCTCTTAACGATAAGCAAATTGAATACGCGACAATGAGTGAAGATTTGATATTCAAAATGAACTTAAAGGCAAATAATTATGAACAACGGATTAACTTACAAAGAGAACTAAAGTTTGAAAAGATTAAATAACAGGAAGGCGCTAACATTAGTTAGGTTTGGGAATAGGGTTTATTCAGCAACTTTTAGTGAGTTTTAAATTATGAAAACAAAATTATTTTTATTGACCATTTTTATTTTCAGTTTGTCCAATTTTTATGCGATAACAAATAATGCAATAAATAATGATTACAAAACTGACATTAATGGCATTACATTTTGTATCGATAAAAGAATCGAATTGTTTAATGTTATTGCCTACCTTGCAGATTATCCCTATTTAAACGGATTGGATTATAGTTATAAAAATGATGTTGAAACATATTTTGCAAAATATAGAAAACATCCGGCAGTTGTTAATTTCGAAGGTTTGTTTAGAAAAAGTTTTCGTTCAATAGACGCTCCTATTTTTTTTATGGCATGTTTAGATGACGAATTAAATTACAAAGCAGAGCCTCAAGACGTATTCAATAAGATGTATGCCGATAGCCTAAGGAACCTGTTCAAAAAATTTAGAAACGAATGTAAGTTCGATGAGTTTTATTCTGACCATAAGGATTTTTATAATTTACTACTTGCTACAATACAATTTAATTTTAGGGATTTTAAAGAAAAGGAAAGGATAGAAAATTATTTTGGGTCAAAGCAGAACTCATATACAGTCATTTTAAATTTATTAGGCAGCGGGAATTTCGGCCCAAGAATTAAAAGTGCCTCTGGAATGGATATTTATTGCATTATAGAACCAGAATCAAATATAGGTGATATTCCTGTTTTCTCAGCAAATAGGGTATTTAATAACTTGATTTGTCATGAATTCAGTCATTCATTTGTAAACCCTTTGGTTGAAAAACAAATCGAAACTATTAACAAGTCATCAGCATTATTTGATACTATAAAACAAGCAATGAATAGCCAAGCTTATTCGGACTGGGAAACAACAGTGAAAGAGCATATAGTGCGGGCTGTAGCATGTCGTCTGGCAGCAAAAAAATATGGTGAGGAATCTTCAAACCTAATTGAATACAGAAATGAAGTTGGGCGTCGATTTATTTATGTAATCCCGTTGATTGCCAAATTGAAGGAATATGAACAAAATAGAGAACGATACAAGAATTTCAATGATTTTTTTTCTGAACTGCTCTCAATTTTTACAAAAATAAAACCTGAGGATATTTCTGATTATCAAAATACAGTAGCCAGCTTTAGAAAACCTAATATTTCCAATATGCCTGAGTTCGGCAATGTTGATGCAGAAAAACTTTTAATTATTACACCAACCGAAGAAAGTGATTCTACAAAACAGCAGCAACTATTAAGTTTTATAAATGATTATAAACAACAATTTTTTCCTGATTCCAAATTGATTTCAGATAAAGAAGCATTAAAGGTGGATGTTTCAAATTATGATATTGTTGTTTTTGGAACACCTAATAGCAATTTGTTCTTAAAAAAATATATTGAGCAAATTCCTGTATTGATTGGCTCCAACAAAATAGTAGCTGATAAGGAATATATAGGTGATAATTTTCAGATGTTAATATCGTGGGTCAATCCTCAAAACGAAAATAGGCACATGTCAATTTATACTGCTCAAAAAACTCAGGATATAATAAACATAAATACTATAATGCCAGGCATTAATTATACAATCGCTAAAAATTACAAAACAGTAAAAAAAGGGAAATACAAAAATTCTATGAATATTTGGATGTGTGATTGACTAAAACTGATAATTTACAAAGAGAATTAAAGTTTGAAAAAATTAAATAACTGTCAGATGCTAACATTGGATAAGCATGAGGATAGGATTTTAGTTCCAACATTAACGTTTATGATAGGAAGTAACTGTTATGATAAAAAATATTTTCAAATCATGTTTTGTTAAATCGAAATATGTAGTTGTTTTATTTATTCCGTTTGTATTAGCGTCATTATGCTACGGACAAGAAAACTGCAATTGCGAGCAAGCTCTAAAACAGCTAATTCAAAAGGTGGAAACTGAATATCCCGGGTTTAAGGATAAAACAAAAGATAAGCTCGTGTATAATAATTTTAAAGAGAATCTAATAATAAAAGCGCAGGATGTAAAAGACTCCGAATGCATCGAATTATTGAGAAGCTATAAAAACCTCTTTAAGGATGGACATATTAGCATATACCAATTTGATGATGGACAAAACATTCAAAAAAACAAAGGCACTGATAAGAAAGTAGCTATAAGTGAAAAAGATTTTCAAAAGATCATGCAAGTAACTTCAGACCCATTAGAAGGGGTTTGGAGATCGGGCAGCTATAAAGTTGGCATAGTTAAATCGAACAACGAATATCTAGGATTTATTATTGAGGCAGATACTGCTTATTGGAAAGCTAATGAAATTAAATTCAAGTTATTTAAGAATGGAAAAGCGAATTACTATTTGAGAGATCACTCTTTGTCTGAAGAAACATATGAGTTAGTTGATGGATGGATTTTATATTTCAATTATTCTAAATACATAAAAGAGCTGCCTAAGCCAGACCTATCAGAAGATGAGTACAATTCAAGAAAAAATGAAATAGAAGGATGTTATTTCAAAAAGTTATCTGAAAAAACGTGTTTACTTGGCCTTTCCAGTTTCGAGCACAATTATGTTGAACGTATAAAGAAATTATTCATAGAAAATAAAGAGTCCATCGAAAACTGTGAAAATTTAATTGTTGACGTAAGAAATAATTTAGGAGGTGTATATGAGGCTTATGAAGATCTCTTCTCATACATCCTTACAAATAGTATTCGGGGAGTTGGAATGGAATTTCTTGTTACTCAAACCCTGATTGATGAAATTCCCAATTGGTATGATGATGAGGCTGGTAAAAGTAAAGCTGCTAAATGGATAAAAACTTTTAATGAAAAAAAAGGAGAATTTGTTAATACTGATTCGACAGATGTATATATAACCAAAGTAAAACTTGCAGAACATAGCCCAAAGCATGTTGTAATTCTTGCGAACAACAGAACTGCTAGTTCAGGAGAAGCTTTTGTATTTGATGCTAAGCAGAGCAAAAAAGTAAAAATAATTGGCACTCCAACTTATGGTGCTTTGGATTACGGAAGTGCCAGCTTTTTCAATTTTGGATGTAAAAATTACAAAGTAATGATGCCGACATGGAGGTCAATGAGACTTCCCGATTACCCAATTGACAATATCGGCATTCAACCCGATATCTATTTAGATAAATCAGTTAAAGACTGGATTCAGTTTGCGATGAATTATTTGGAGAATAAATAGATGAAAAGAATCGTATTAACAGCGCTGTACCGGCAATACCGTTAAACATATTAAAGAAAATTGTTGAGGGAAAATTTATGAAGGTTTTAGTTCTAGGCGCTACCGGTGCAACCGGAAGTTTAGTTGTTCAACAGCTGATTAAGAGAAATGTAAAAGTAAAAATAGTTGTGCGGCAGATTAACGATGAAATTGAAAAATTCATCATGAATGGACTGTTGGAGTGTTTAGTAGGAAATATTTCCGAATATGAAGGAAGTAAAATGATGGCATTGCTTGGTGATTATGACGCAGTTATTTCTTGTCTCGGACATAATATTACATTCAAGGGAATGTTTGGAAAACCGAGATTGCTTGTTACAAGTTGCTTAAGAAATATTTGCGAAGCAATCGAAGGAAGTGAAAAGAATAAAGTTAAAGTAATCCTCATGAATACAACGGCAAATAGGAATAGAATAACTAATGAGGACTATCCCTTAAAAGATAGGATTGTACTTGCACTTTTACGTTACTTATTACCTCCGCAAAGGGATAATGAAAAAGCTGCAAATTATCTTTCAAACACAGTTGGAGAAAATAGTTCCAGAATAGAATGGACAGCGGTAAGACCGGATACTTTAATAAATGAAGAGAAGGAAAGTGAATACGAAATCTTTGAGTCACCAAAACAAAGTCCCGTTTTCAATGCCGGTAAAACAAGTAGAATTAATGTCGCTCATTTTATGACCGAGTTGTTACTAAACGAAGAATTGTGGAAAAAGTGGAAATATAAAATGCCGGTGATTTATAATTCTAATTCAGTTAAGTAAACTGTAAGATAAGTTCATAAAAAATAATATTTAAGATGGAACTAAAGATGGAAACAAACGAAAAACTTTCAGCGACCTCAGATATACGAACAAGTATATCAACACTATGGATTATAGTAATGTTTAATATGGTTTTTGCGGATATAATTGGATTACTGAATCCCGGCACAATAGAACAAATGATGACGATGAAACCTTCACAAGAATTGCTGTTGGTATTTTCAATACTGATTGAGATTCCGATTGCAATGATTTTTCTATCAAGAATACTTAAACCAAAGAAAAACCGTTGGGCAAATATTGTCGCAAGTGTAATCACAATTTTGTGGATCATTGGAGGCGGAACTCTTAGTGCTTCTTATATATTCTTTGCATCAATAGAAGTTATAAGTATGCTGGCAATTATCAGGTATTCGCTGAAGTTGATAGAATAGAAAGACAAACAAATTATTTGAAAACTTACTGCTTATAATAAAGGGAAATAATTAAATGAAGATAACAATGATTCTAAAATTGGGTTTGATTGCCGGAGTAATAATTATTATAAGTGCCGTTACTATGGTTCCCGTTGTAGGAAACGAAATGAATTTAACGTTGAGTCTCTATTAGTGTAATTCTTATTACATTGTTCCCAAAAAATTTATTCTGTATTTAAGTTCATGGAATAATTGCCGGCGGAATGAATTTCCTCGCCGCAACCCGCTCCGACTAGATCGTTAGATCGAGGCGAGGCAGCGAGGTATCAAAAAACAAATTTTATCATATTCGCCGCAAAGCGGCGGCGAATTTACCCACCTTCTCGTCCGCCGAAGCCCCGATTCATCGGGACGAAGGCGGATTAAATTGCCTTTGTAAAAAAGTGAGTAATACCAATGCATATGTTAATACTCATTAAAGGTTCAGCAACGCTTCACAAACGCTCCAACTACGCTTCACCTACGCTCTACTCTCGATTCGCCAAGTCCCAAACCGGACTGAAATTTCGTTAATCATCTATGGCTATAAGAAAAAATACTGTTTTTGAACAAGTCTCTGGCAAGATAGGGGATACAATTACCCGGTATAGATATGGTAAGTATGTAACCTATAAAAAACCGGAATTAATAAATTACAGCCGGTCAACAAAAGCGATTAATGCTCGTACTAAATTTGGGTACACTGTAAAATTTGCCAGACTAATCAATTCTGTCCCCGAATTGAAGTGTGCATGGAAATCTGTAAAAATTAAAGGCGTTAATCCATATCAAAGGATAATAAAACATAATGCGAAATTTACATCTGTTGATGGGTTGACTACAAAAAACATAATTACCCCGCCGGGTATTGATTGTTTTAAGTACTCGATTGTTATTGATAAATCTGAAATTCTTGTTTCATCAGTCCTTGACACGGATTACTTGAAACCGCCGTACAAAATACATGTGCTTTTATTCTGCTTTGATGAAAAAGAAAATGCTATGCACTTTGTTAATTCGAATGATGTTCTTTTGAAGGAAAAAAATATTCTCGAAGGAAGAATATCCTTGGATGA
>JAJYOQ010000152.1 GCA_021796135.1 Bacteroidota bacterium | reverse complement strand
GAAATGCAAATGATGAATCTCCAGACCAAATAGCAGAAATGGTAATCGGAGATAATAATGTAGGTACTCCCGGAGTATCAATTATAGTTACAAAGTTTATCCAGTCAGCAGTTGTTTGCCATCCGGTTTCATTCATTGCACGAACTCGCCACCAATAGTTGGTCAAATGTGTAAGTCCGCTTACAAGTCTTGTTGTATCTGTTATGGTACTGTCGTTTACTACATAATTATTACTTACCGTATCAGTCATTAACTGAAGCCAATATTTGCTTACAGTAGCTACTTTATTTAATCCGGATGATCCTGGCTTTATAATACCTTGAGGTTTAACCGGTGGAACTATTTCTTTGGTTTGATTTATTTGGTCATATGCCCGATTCCATAAAAGATTTACCGATGTTGGTATGTTAGCACTATTCGGAGTTGGGTAAATTAAAACAACCTGCGAAGGGTCGCCTAGAGTCTTAAAACTCCAGACGGTACTCCAGGCACTTGGACCTGCTACGTTATTAGAATTGACTCGCCAGTAATATTCCGTAAGGTTATTCAGTCCGCTTATTGTAAATACCGAGTCAGCGAGATGTGCTGTATCTAGTACTGTTGAGGTAAATGTACTTGAGGTACTAATCTGCAGTCTGTAGCTTTCTGCTCTTAATGCTTTATTCCATAATATTTGTACAGGCTGAATGACTCCTAAACTATTATTTTGTGGACTTACCTGCTGTACTACTGTTGGTGAATCTATGATTGTAGTAAAATTCCAAACTTCAGAGGGAAGACTAACACCTGAAGTATTTCTCGCACTTACTCGCCAGAAGTATTTTGTATTATTTTTTAAATTAGGTATTTGTTGAGTTGTATCTGTTAAAAGAGAATCGTCATAAATTGGAGTTAGAAAATTACTATTCGTATCAACCTGCAAATGATAATATTCTGCTCTTTGCACTGAATACCATTTTATAAAAGAGTGAATATCAATATTTGAAGAATTATTATTTGGGGAATATAGTATAGGAATTTCTGGAGGGGATATTACATTTAAGTCTAGTTGAAAAACATCTCCATTTTGAGTCCAAATTGGAATAATATTATTATTGACTTTAGCATAAAACCCATTTATTTTAAATGTCAAGGTATCTCCCTGCTTTGCTCCTTCATTAATATTGGCATTAGTAGGATCATCACCGTAGACATAGAGAAGTCCGTAGTCCCCTTCTTTTTTGACAATATAAAAACCACATAAAGTTCCTTCAGGGTCAAACACCGTTACTGTATCATTAATTTTGATCGGTTGTCCATTGAAAGTCGAATTAGAAGAATAAAAACTTACCCATTCGTTTGTCGGAGTTACTTGTGCTTTTATATTTCTTGAAATACTAAGACCAATTATAATTGAAGCCAGAAATAGATAACAATTAATTTTATACTTTAGTTTTTTCATTGTTTCAATCCCTCTTTCATTTCAATAAAATCATTTTTTTTGATTCTATAAAATTTCCTGCTCTTATCCTGTATATATATACACCCGTGGCAACCTTATTATTAATATTGTTCCTTCCGTCCCATTCAATTGTATAATAACCTGCTTCCTGATTTTCATAGACTAGTCTTTTAACAATCTGACCCAATATATTATATATAGTAATTGTCACTTGCTCTGCTTTTGGTAATTGATATTTAATTTTAGTCGCTGGATTAAAAGGATTTGGATAATTCTGAGAAATATCAAATTTATCCGGAACTGCAGCTTTTGATTCATCTATATTTGTTATTAAATCTCCCAAGTCTATAATATCTCCGTTTGAACTCCATGTTATTTTTACAGGGATTTCATAAGTATCAACGAATAATGAAATAGCATCTCCGGGCTTAGCTCCTTCCTCAACTTTTGCTGTTGTAAAATCATCCCTGTATATCGGCATCAAACCAAAAGTACCGGCTTTTTTAACAATAAAATCTCCGCACACTACCCCATCAGGATCTACCGCAGTTATTTCTGTCCCTACTGTAACCGGACTCCCATTGACTCTAAGATTATTTGAATATAAGCTTATCCATTCATTTGTTGGAATTACTTTCGATGATTTTGTTTTAGCTAATTCTGCCCTTATTTTATGATTTGAATACTTAGTTATTCCATTTTGAACTGCTGGGAATATTAACGTATCTGCTTTATTAACTTTTATCCAATACCCTTTGTTAGGTTGCAGTACGTTTAATGTATTTATAGTATCACTCAATAAAGGATCGAAAGTAAAACCACCGTTATCGAATCCCATAACTGTAATTATGTCACTCAATATACCGGACAAGGCATGCCTTATTGAGTCCGCTGAAGTGGGAAGGTAACTGATTAAATTCCATCCTTTATTTAAATTGATTGGAGTCTGTGGATTAACTTTATCTCCCACATTATAAAAATCCTCAGCTTTATTCATTTTAACCCAATAACCTTGCAAATAATTAATCTCGGATAAATTAGAAAATGATGTATCTATAGCCGGGTAAAAAACCTGGGCTCCATTATCATATCCCATTATTATTACGGTATTCGATAGTACATTTGAAAAAACTTTTTGAGTTGTGTCATTAAAAGGTTTATTATTAAATCCTATCAGGTTCCATGAAGTTCCCAATGGGGTAACTATTAAAGGCTTTGAGCCATACTCATAAGCACCGATATCAATCCTGCTGTTCCAAATACGGGCATTGCCGTCAAGATCAGTTAAAGGAATAGATAAATTGGTAGTATCATTGGAACCTCCATCAATGCAATTAGAAGAACTAGATAGATGTCCCAGAGTATCCGCAAATAATGGATTATAATTATAAATAGAATCAATCCCTGCAACAATATCAGTTGAATTATTCAGAATAACACCAATTCCTCCTCTGATGTCTGAATTTATAAATTCTATACTATTATTTCCGAATACGTTTTTAAAATAAAAATATGCATCATAATTATTATAAATTATTGAATTTATTAATTTAGTATTGCCTAAACTAATAGCACCGCCTTCACTATAAAATATGTATTGTTTACCATCTGAAGAACTTGTTATATTATTATTTAGGAAAGTTGAATTTATTATATTTAATGTACTTTGGTAATTCGCTAGTAAACAAACAGCATTATTATTAGTAAATAGGCAATTCCTTAATGTTGTTATACAACCGGGTTGACTATTAATCAAATATCCCGCATTATTATTAATAAATTTGCAATTATTGAAATTTGCAATCCAAGATTGAACTAAAATATTGTTATTGTCTGAATAATTTGAACCATTTTCGAATTCAGTATTATTAAAAGTAGTTATTGAATTAAAAATGTTAATTAATGTAAAGTTTCTAACTAGACAGTAATTTAACTCCGAATTTGATCCTATAGAGAAATTTAATCCTTGCCATTTACTAGTATCGGAATAACTATCAAAAATTATCGGATTACTTGTTGTTCCCTTAGCATTTACTGTCCCATTAACAATTAAATGACTGTCAGGGAAGAAAAGTATTTTTGTATTTGGCTCAATATCAAGTTCATTCCCTGCAGGAACCGTAATATCCGAAGTTACTATATATGGTGAGTTTTCACTTGTTAATGTCCCTGTAACTATTCCTGCAATAGTATTCCCTAATATGCCTGTCATTGAATATGGTAGTTCAAATTCTCCATTAACTAAATTTTTGGAATAAATTTTTAATGAATCTATTATAGTTCCAACCTGTTTAGGTTGCGCTTGTATTTGAATGGTATACCTACCATCCTCATATATTATGCTATTCTTGGTATTATTAATTATTGATGCATTTGTAGCTGTCGTCATACTATCAATAGTCAATGGAAAATTATTCATATTATAGAAAACTATTGAATCAATTCTTGTATCATTAATTCCTAAAGTATTAAAATCAGTTTTGTAATCAAATATAGAGATACAGTTGCCGCCGGTATATCCTATATCACTATTACCTTCTTCATTTCTAAATATTCCGAGATTCATTCCGCTATTAAGAGCAGGACTATTATTGTTCAATGCAAAACTTAATGTATCTTTAAATAAAGGATCCTGTATAATATTATTGCTGTCATTTGTCGCGCTGTTCGTTATATTATATTCATTAAAAATTGAATTTGAATTTACCGTAAATAATTCCTGGTAACCTATGTTCCATAATATATTATTAACAATTTCTGTCTGGTCACAGTCCCAAATAAATATTGCAGTTTTCGTTTGCCCGCCTATATTATTAGCTATTGTATTATTATAAATCAAACCTTTGCCGTTACTATAAGCCATTATTGTTCCACCATCTGTAAAAGGGCAATAATCATTATTTGTATGGATTAAATTTCTAAATATTGCAAAACCGTCTTCTCCTCTAATATAAATTGCAGATCCACCATCAACAGTGACATTTCTATAAAACTTATTATTAAATATAGTTGCTTCTTTTAATTGATTTTCTCCGAATCCATCAATCTGTATATTCAATGTTCCCTGCATTGATGTATCGCTTTCAAAAATACAATTTTTGACTAAGACAGGATGCAAAGATTGCAACAATGCTCCGCCGCCGCCAAAATTTCCTGTTCTGTTACCTATAAAACTGCATGAATCTAGCACGAATTCATTATTTGGGAATGCAACCTTTAATCCAGCTCCATCGAATATTGCATAATTTCTTTGGAATGAACAATTCTTTATATACGTATCACTATTTGAAAAGACAGCACCGCCTCCATTGTTTTCATCTCCAGCCCCGAATCCGCCAGCTAATTTTTTGCTGTATGCAAATATGCAATATTCCAATGTATCATCATTCTGGCTATTAAGAATATTCAATCCATTCCAGCCTATCGTTGAATCTATGGGTGAAAAATAAATTGAGTCATTTGGCGCTCCCTTTGCAATTAATATTGCGTTGTTTCCAACTGTTATTCTGTAATGATTTGTAAATATTATCCTATCTCCTGGTTGGATAATTAATTCCTGCCCTGTGCCTACCGAGATATCATTATCAATATAATATGGTGAACCCGCAGAAGATAATACACCGTAAATTGAGTTCTGATTAATTACAGTTCCGTTTTGAATTCCAAAACTCCTTAATAATACTCTCTTATATAGATTATTCCCGGGCGTCCCTGAGTTGAATGCAATTATTAAATTCGAATATTTTAATCCTTGAGAGATAGGATTATATACAATTGTAAAAACAGAACTGTCTTTGGAGTTTATAATTATATTCCTTAATAAAGCTACTGCTCCGTTTGTTGTCGAAATATTATATTCACTATTATCAAAATAAATTGAATCGATTGTAATTGAATTGGTATTAGTGTTATATAGTTCTAATTCTTTAGTACTTTGTTGACCGATCTTAGTAGTAGGTAAATTTATTTCTGCAGCAGAAGTATTTATCCAAATATTTTGATTACTAAGCGCTTTACCTAAATCAATAATCCCTCCTGTGGAAACTTCCGAATTAAGCGAAGAAAGCAGTCTGACATTATTTAATATCTGGTTTTTGATATCAATATTAGTATAATCCTTATACTCGGATTTTATTAATGCTGCTTCTCCTGTTACAAAAGGCGCTGCCATTGAGGTTCCGCTCATATATCCGTAACTATCATTAGGTAGTGAACTATAAATATTTTCGCCCGGAGCAGCTATATCAACAGATTGCATTCCGTAATCGGAAAAACTCGATAAATTTCCCGATGAATTTATCGAAGCAACTGAAATAATATTTGGAAGCTCAAAGTCAGCAGGATAAAATTTTGAATAATCTGTATTTTCAGAATAGTTTCCAGCTGCAGCAATAATTAATATACCATAATTTTGAGCTTCATTTAAGGCGTCATATTCAGCGCTGGAAGAATCTACACTTCCAAGACTCATGTTGATTATTTTAATATTCATCTTTTCACAATATTCAATTGCGTTTATTAATGCACTCATCGGTCCCTGCCCGTTATTATCTAACACTTTTAATGGAACTAATTTGCAGTTCCAGGCTACTCCTGCAACACCTATTCCATTATTGCCTTTAGCTCCTATAATTCCTGCAACATGTGTACCATGTCCATTATCATCCATTGGATCATTATTGTTACTTATAAAATTCCAACCATGGAAATCATCAATATATCCGTTACCGTCATTGTCTATACTATCATTTGGTGTTTCATTCCAGTTTCTCCAAATATTTTCAGATAAATCTGGATGGTTATAATCTATGCCGGTATCAAATTCTCCGATTAAAACAGTTGTATCTCCTTCAGTTTTTATCCAACCGTTTGTAGCATTAATGTCATATCCTGTTGCTTGATTATAAAGCCCCCACTGATTATTAAAGAAAGGATCATTCGGCTGAATTGACGCAGCTTTAACAATATAGTTTGGTTCAGCGTATTCAACCGCAGGGTTCTTTCTTAATTCATTAATTACTTCATTAAGACTGTCTGTTTTTAATTGCCAAAGCTCGGCACCAGTATTCCATCTCTTTATAGACCTGGCATTATATTTTTGGATTAAGCTTATTCTGATTGCAGATGTGGTTGTAGGTAGTTTATTTAGTTGAGGTGATTTAAATTTAATAATTATTTCACTTTTAACTGCATCAATTCCATTTACTTTTACTATTTGAATTTTAGTCTGAGCAAAGGATTCGAGGTGAAGAATACAAAGAAATAATAATATGTAAAAATATTTTGTCCTATCGTACATTTTTCATACTCCTAAAAATGTAATTTTGGTCAATAAGATTTTTTTTATGTAATAGAGATTCTATTAAAATAATATATTTGGAATAAAATAAATTGCTTTCCTTGAATTCAAAAGATTTCGATTATCCGGATACATAATAGTTTGCTCATCTAACTGCAATTGCATAACAAGGAAGAATTTGAACTGGTTACTTTTATATAAATTTACCTATTCTCTTTCCATATTATATTTAACATTTAATTAATTTAAATAAGTATGATTCAAAATAGAAATATGTAAATAAATTTGCAATATTTACTAATGTCCATTTAGCTCCATCTCTTTAATAATATTCATTGTCTCTACGCTTACTGTACAAACACGATTCAGAAGATCTATCACTTGAACTTTGTAATCGGTAAAGCGGTATGTGTTAAACTTTTCTGCAATTGTCGGATCGGATGGCTTCTTTTCTTTGTATTGATCTAGTATCCATTCTAATGCAGAACGGTTGCCGAGTTTATATTCCCATGCTTCTTTTGGAATACCGGATAAATAAGTCAGCTCATCAAGTTCTATTATTCCTTTTTCCTTATCAGCTTTAAGTTTTACTTTTATTATGGGCTTCAATGCATAAAGAGATTGGGGCTCTTTAATTACAGGGAATAATTTCTTTTGTTTTGCTGCTTCTGCTTTTGTTTTAAATGTATTTTCTTTTAATGAATATGGCTTTGCAGTCTCGTAATTGATATGCAATTGCATTAGTTTCTTGCCCCATTTAGCCCATTGCCAAAAATCTTTATAGAACGGTATGCGGGGGAATTCACGCTTAAGGTTAAGCTCATATTTTTTACGGTAAGCTGGATTATGAAGAACTGCATAAGTGTAATGGAAAATATTTTCTTTGGTAATTTTTTTGTCTTTGTAGTTTTTAAGAAATTGATCTAATCCCCAATCGGTTAAGTTTTCTATCTGCTCGCCTTTATTTGAATAAGTATAAAGCGGAATACATTGACTATCACCGGTTAAATGTAAATCAACAACTGTATTAGATGCTAAGCAATGAAAGTCTTTATTGTTACCAGGTGAATTGATGGCTATAAAAAGATTGGATTTGTCATTTATGTTAAAAATATCAAACCATTGATAAGTCATACCGTTAAAGTGTTTGTCGAAATAAAAAAATTGAATAGCGAAAGGACGGTATAATGCTTTTAAGATTTTGTTTTCGTTATACTTTTTATCAATTCCTCTATTTAAATATTTATTAAGTTCTCTATCCCATTTAATTGAATTCTTCTCTTCATATTTTTCGTCCGAGAGTGTTTTGCTATAGACATCAATCATGAATTTAACTTTGTATTCAAGAGCAACCTTTGAATTATCATAAACCCATTCATCTCTTTGAGTAGCAATACCACGAGAAAATAATCGGAAGAGTGACCTTTTTGATTTTCCAGATTTAACATCTTTATCAATAATAGATAATTGTTCTTCGAAGTCATTATCAGCAAGATTTATCCAATTATTCTTTTTACTGGGAATTATATTTTCAAATGAAATATGCTCAATATTGTGTGTTTGCAAATATTCTAATTTTTCTATCCTTGTAGCACGAATATCGCAAGGTTGAATGTAAAATATTTGACAAGGAGTTTTTTCTGAAGTTTGTTTTCTGATTAAAAACATCAAAGATATCCCTACAGCAGCAGCGACCCCAAATATAGTATGTTCTTCATTTAGCCATATTCCATCTTTACCTGAAAGTTCTCGTATATTACCACCAAGATCAATTATATAAGCATAGTCAAAATCATCTTGAATACATTTTCTAAAACCGTCAAATGATCTGCCATTTATAAATGAATTATTAGTAATAAATGAAATCATACCATTTTCATCAATCCTGTCCATTGCCCACCTATAAAAGCGAATGTACATATCATATACGACAATTTGATTTTGTGCAGTACCGTTTTTTATAAATGTTTTTTTGATTCTATTATCGATAGTAATATAACGTCTATTTGGATTATCCATATTATAATTATCCTGCTTAGCATTATAAGGTGGATTTCCGATTATAACAGAAATCTTCTTACTG
>JAJYOQ010000151.1 GCA_021796135.1 Bacteroidota bacterium | reverse complement strand
ATCGGGCAAAACAGTAACAATTGCTTTATTAAAAAAATCATCTTTGATTTTAGGATTAATTTCATAGTCATAAAGAATTGTATTTAATTCAAAAGCGAGCTTAGCAATTCCGAGATAATTTAAGTTTATAAAAAATCTAAGATCTGCTGGCATGTATACGGAATCTTTAAAAAGAGTAAACTGCTGATAGATATTTACACTGTCAAAAAGACCGCCTATACTAGCAGCTTTGTTTATTTTCAGATCAACTTTAATTAAATCAAAAGTACTGTCGGTAATAAATATATTCCCTACAAATCCGGGATCACTCTGGTCTTTGGGCTCCATAAAAATTTGAAATACTTTTTCCCTGTCGATTGCTGCAATATTTACTATTTGATAATCATAATAGCTTAAAGCATTCTCAGCAAGCGGTCCCGGCAAAGGTGTTCCAAGGAAATTAAAATCATTTCCATAAAAATCCTGTACCAAACGCCCACCTGCAATTGTATTCACGAAGGAAGGCAAGTTTGAAGTTTGTTTTCTGGCTATGATAACCTCTTTGTATAAATCCGGTTTTTTAAAATACCCTTTACTTTCGTTTTCAAGAATACCGGAAATTTTTAATTTAGAGGAATCACTGCCGATGTTTAATCCGACTTGTCTGCTATTAGCTCTAAAATCTTTTTGTGTTCTTACAATACCTTTTGTATAAGCTTCGAATTCATAACTTAAAAGTTTTTTATTGCGCTCCTCTTTTCGCATTATAGCATTACGAATAATTTTTATAGCAGGATTTTCACCCGGCAAAACGGTAATCGCTGCTAATTTAATATCTGATTGAATTAAGTTAAAATTTATTTCCGAAAGATTTTGATCGAGGTTTACCTTAATTGTGTCAGTATAATAGCCTATATACGAAGCTGCGATTTTATAGATGCCTTTGTTAAGCTTTAATTCATAACTGCCGTCTTTATTTGCAGAAGTGCCGATAGTAGAATTTACAATACGAATATTTGAGTAAGGAAGCGGGGTATTAGTCATTGCATCAATAACCATTCCTCCAATAGAAAATTGCTGTGCTGTCAGCATTGATGATGCCACTAATACAATAAAAACAACCCAATTTGCTTTCATAACGCTATAAATCAATAATTTCATTCTTTAAACTTAAATATAAAACGAATAATTATTTTCACATTGACCATATAAAATTATTATTTTTTAATTCCTTTTAATAAAATTCCCAATCTGTTAACTTTACAGAATCTATTTTCTGATCTTTAATAAACTCAAGGATTTTATAATGATACGGAAGCTTTCAGGAACAATATATTTGTCCCTTTTTATAATATTTACAGGTTATGCTCAGGTTAAAGTTAATTTTACTGAGTATGATCTTAGTAATGGTTTGCATGTAATCCTGCATCAGGATAAATCAACCCCAATAGTTGCGGTGACAGTTTTATATCATGTCGGATCTAAAAATGAAAAACCAGACCGAACCGGATTTGCCCATTTCTTTGAACATCTTATGTTTTCTGGAACAAAATATATCCCTAGGGGTGATTATTATAAGATGATTCAAAATGCCGGAGGGCAATTAAATGCAAATACAACGCAAGATCGAACTCTATATTATGAAATCCTGCCTTCAAATCAGCTTGCCCTCGCTTTATGGATGGAATCAGAAAGAATGCTTCATTTGAAAATCGACAGTATCTCAGTTGAAACCCAGCGGAAAGTCGTTAAAGAAGAAAGAAGTCAACGCTATGATAACCAACCCTATGGAAGTGTATTTGAAAATATTTTCAAGGATGCCTATACAGTTTATCCGTATAAATGGGTTCCGATCGGATCGGTTCAATATATTGATAAAGCCACTATCCCGGAATTTATAAATTTCTACCATACCTATTATGTACCCCAAAATGCTACATTATCAATTGCCGGTGATATTGATATTGAACAAACTAAAGAATTAATTAAAAAATATTTCGGCGATATTCCCAAAGGCACAAAAGATATTTTACGCCCGACGGTCGTTGAACCGCCCCATAATTCTGAAATAGTTGATACGGTATATGATAATATTCAACTGCCCGCTGTTATAGAAGCATATCATATCCCAGCAATCGGTACACCTGACTTTTATTCTCTAGATATGCTTACGACTCTACTTGCAGTAGGGAAAAGTTCTCGCCTTTATAAAGCTGTGGTTGATAGCGAACAGAAAGCCGTCGATGTGGAAGCTTTTTCATTCGGTCTTGAAGCTCCTGGTTTATTCATCACTCTCGGTATAACAAACAAAGGCATTAAAGCAAATGATTTAGAAAATTCAATAGACGAACAAATTACAAAAATTAAAAAGAATTTAATTACCGACGAAGAGCTTCAAAAATTAAAGAATTTAATTCAATCAAGAGCTGTCGGTTCTGTATCTACGGATGCTGGTGTTGCGGAGAATCTTGCGGAGTACCATGTTATATACGGAAATACCGGATTAATTAATACTAATCTTCAGCATTACCTTGATGTCACTAAAGAAGATATTCAAAGGGTGGCTAATCAATATCTGACCAAAAAAAATAGAGTTGTTCTTATCTATCTGCCGAAATCTGCGCAGCCGAAGGAGGTAAAATAAATGTTACGGAAATTAATCTTAACGGTTTTTATTCTAGGTTTTTCAATAATCTCTTTTGCTCAGGTTGACCGATCAAAACCACCTCAGCCAGGTCCGGCTCCGCTTATTCAATTGGGAAAATATGATACATTTGAACTTTCGAACGGATTAAAAGTATTTGTAATTGAAAACTACAAACTTCCTCGCGTAGCTTTTTATTTAATATTAAATAGACCTCCGATTCTACAAGGGGATGAAACCGGTTATATTTCAGCTGCCGGTAAACTTATGGGCACGTCTACTAAGACCAGAACCAAAGATGAAATTAATAGCCAAATTGATTTCATTGGAGCTACATTTTCAACTTCATCCAATGGAGTTTTTGCAATGGCTTTGAAAAATCATATTACTGATCTGCTGGACGTAATGTCCGATGTAGTTAAGAATTCAGTATTCAAACAATCGGAATTGGATAAAATTAAATTGAGAATGAAATCCGATCTTGAAGCTTCTAAGGATGATCCGGGCTCAATTGCCGGTGTTGTCGGTGATGTATTGAGATATGGAAAAAGTTATCCATACGGCGAGGTAATGACTGAAAAGACAATTCAGAATATTTCGTTAGCAAAATGTGAGGAATATTATTCAACTTATTTCCGTCCGAATGATTCATACCTTGCAGTTGTAGGTGATATCTCTAAAGATGAAGCAAAAACCTTAGTCGAAAAATACTTTGGTGATTGGCAAAAAGGAGATATTCCGAAACTAACATATAAAACCCCCGAGCCGCCTTCAAAAAGGGAAGTTGCAATAGTCGATAGACCAAACTCGGTACAGTCTGTTTTAAATATTACTTATCCCGTTCAATTTACTCCCGGTAGTAAGGATTATATTCAAGCTAATGTGATGAATACAATATTAGGCGGTGATGCGTTTAGATTATTTGAAAACTTAAGAGAAAATCACGGATATACTTATGGTGCTTATTCTGAGCTATATTCCGATGAGTACGTCGGACTTTTCGATGCTTCCGCAAATGTACGAAATGATGTTACGGATAGCTCGGTAACTCAAATATTATATGAAATGAATCGCTTAAGAAAAGAAGAGGTAAGCAATAAAGAATTAACACATGCTAAAAATTTTATCTCGGGAAATTTTGCCATTTCTCTTGAAAACCCGCAGACAATAGCTTCTTTTGCTATTAATATTGCAAAGTACGGTTTGCCTCTGGATTATTATCAAAATTATTTAAAGAACATTGCTGCAGTAACTCCTGAAGATATTAAAAGAGCGGCTGACAAATACATATTGCCGGATAATTCTTATGTGTTAGTTGTCGGCAGCGCTGATCAAGTTGCGAAAGGATTAGAAAAATTCGGACCAATCAAATATTATGATACTTTTGGGAATATTGTTGACACCGCTAAATCAAGTATCCCTGCGGGACTAACAGCAGATAAAATTATACAGAACTATATAACGGCAATCGGCGGTAAAGAAAATCTAATGAAAGTAAAAGACAGAACTACCGAAATGGAAGGCTCAGTTCAAGGGATGAAAGTTTCTATGGTCATATTTCAAAAAGCTCCCGATAAAATGATGCAGGAAGTATCTGCAGGTGCAATGAAACAGGATATATATTATGACGGAAAATCAGGTCGGATTCAAATGTCCGGCAAGTCAATGGATGTTAAGGGAAATGAACTTGAAAAGTTAAGGTATGAATCTACTTTAGATTTATTATTGCGATTAAAATCTTTTGGTATAAAATTGGCGCTTGAAGATGTTGAAAAGGTAAACGGCAAGGATGCTTATAAAGTTGATATGATCTTGCCCTCCGGAACTAAATGGATACAATACTATGATCCGCAAACATGGTTAAAAGTTAAAGAATCAAAATCTATAACAGTGCCCCAGGGAACTTTTACACAGGATACATTTTTCGATGACTATAGGGAAGTAGATGGAGTAAAGTATCCATTCTCATTAAAGCAAACTCTTGGACCACAGCATTTAGATTTTATTGTAACTTCGATAAAAGTTAATACTGGTCTAAAGAATAATTTATTTGAACCTAAATAAAAGAAAAGTTTTTAAATGAAAAAATATTCCGTTATAGTCTTTGATCTAGGGAATGTTCTGATTCCGTTTGATTATAGTTTGATGATCAAAAGGTTTAATGATTTGAAACAAGGACTCGGTGATAATTTTGCCGATTATTATAAGAACAATTATGAAATTCATCGCAATTTTGAGCGCGGTGATATCCCTGAATCCGAATTTATTAAAAAAATGCTTAATGTTTTAGAAAACAAAATTGATTCAGCAACCTTTTGTAATATGTTTTCAAATATTTTTAAGGCAAATGAGCAGGTAGCCAGCCTGCTTCCTATATTAAAAAGAAAATATAAATTGGTCCTCCTTTCAAACACTAATTCTATTCATCATGAATACGGCTGGAAAACCTATTCATTTTTAAAAAATTTTGATAAACTAATACTATCGTATGAAGTGCGTGCCATAAAACCGGAAGAAAAGATATATAGGGCTGCCGAAGTTTATACCAAAGTGCCTCCCCGGGAACATTTTTTTATTGATGATATTTTAGAATATGTCGATGGCGCTAAGAAAGTTGGCTGGGATGCGGTCCAATTTTCCGATTACGATAAACTCGTTACTGATTTGAATGAAAGATGTATTATTTAATACAAAATGAAAAACTTTTTGTCTTACCCGCTAAAGCGGGTACCCATTAGTTTAACTAAATTAAAAAATGAATTCCCTGTCTTAACATTCTCTAAATTAAGGTCAATGTTAAGTTAATAAATAGGAACCTCTTTATGCCCATAAACAATGATAATTTTATTTACCGCTCTGAAAAATTTGCCGATGTTGAAATACTCCGATATCAAGTTCCCGGTTTTGAAGAACTTACTCTTAAAGAGAAAGAGCTTGTCTACTATTTATATGAAGCGGCTCTTTCAGGGAGAGAGGTATTTTATGACCAAAATTTTAAATTTAACTTAAAAATTAAAAGAACCCTCGAAGGGATTATAATATCATATAATGGTGATAGGAATAGCAATGACTTCATTGAATTTTTAAATTATACAAAACGATTTTGGTTTTCAAACGGGATCCACCACCACTATTCTACAAAAAAATTTATTCCCGGAATTTCAAAAATTTTTTTTGAAGAACTTATAAAAAATTCCGATCCGGGAGTATTTCCATTAAAAGAAAATGAAAAATTAGATGACTTTATACTTGAAATTACTAATCTTATTTTTAATCCTCTTTTAGCTCCCCAGCGTGTTGTACTTGATCAGGAAGCTGATGTAGTTAAGAATTCGGCTAATAATTATTATGAAAATTTAACACAAAATGAAGTTGAAGATTATTATGATAGCATTGAGGATAAAAATACTCAAACGCCAGTTTCTCTTGGGCTAAATTCAAAATTGATAAAAGAAAATGGTGAGATAAAGGTAAAGATTTGGAAAGCAGGCGGTATGTACTCACCAGCAATTGAGGAAATAATATATTGGCTGGATAAAGCTTGTAATGTTTCCGAAAATGATAATCAGAAATCTGCCCTAAAAAAATTAATTGAATTTTATAAAACAGGTGACTTAAAATTATTTGATGAATACTGTATTGCTTGGCTCAAAGATACCGATTCAATAATTGATACTGTAAATGGATTTATAGAAGTGTACGGTGATCCTCTTGGCTACAGAGGTGCTTACGAAGCGATTGTTTCGATTAAAGATAATCAGGCAACTCAAAGAATAAAAACAATAAGTGAAAATGCGCAATGGTTTGAGGATAATTCGCCTATCGATGAACGTTTCAAAAAGAAAAATTGTATCGGAATTTCTGCAAAAGTAATTACAGTTGTTGTTGAAGCAGGAGATGCTTCTCCGTCTACGCCGATCGGAATTAATCTTCCTAATGCAAACTGGATCAGGAAAGAATTTGGATCCAAATCGGTTAATTTAGGCAACATTGTTTACGCTTATGAAATGGCTTCTTCAGAAGAATTATTAAATGAATTTTGCTATAACCAAGACGAAATAAATCGGGCTAAAAAATATGCCCCGCTAGCAGATAATCTTCATACAGATTTACATGAGGTAATAGGACATGGATCAGGACAAATAAATCCGGGGATCGGCTCTCCTAAACAAACTCTGAAAAATTATGCTTCCGCAATTGAAGAAACCCGTGCCGATTTGGTAGCTCTTTACTATTTGTCGGATGATAAGTTAGTAGATCTAAAATTGATTCCGAACTTTGATGCGGTAAAAGCAGGAATTGAAAAATATATGCGTAACGGACTAATGCTTCAACTATACAGAATTGAAATTGGAGATTTTATTGAAGAATCTCACATGCGCAACCGTCAGCTTATTGCTAGGTGGGTTTTTGAAAAAGGGGAAGCGGGGGTTATTGAAAAAAGAATTAAGAACGGGAAAACCTTCTTCATTATCAATGATTTTGATAAACTAAGAAATCTTTTCGGAGAATTACTTAAAGAAATACAGCGTATAACATCAGAAGGAGATTTTGAATCCGCAAAATTTTTAGTTGAAACTTATGGTGTAAAAATAGATAAGGAATTACATCGGGAAGTAAAAGAAAGATACTCAAAATTAAATATTGCTCCTTATCGGGGATTCATTAATCCAGTATTAATTCCCGTATATCAAAAAGATAAATTGACAGATGTAAAAATAGAATATCCTGAAAAATTTGCGGAACAGATGTTATTCTATGCCGAAAGATATTCGTTTTTGCCGACCGAAAATTAATTAATAATACTCTTAACATAATTATTGCTCTGCCGTTTTAATGAGCGGTTAATGAACAATTCGTATATTTATATTATAAAATTAAATTATTTTTAACGGAGCCATTGAATATGGGTTTAAGTATCGGAATTGTGGGATTGCCTAATGTAGGTAAATCGACTTTATTTAATGCACTTACCAAAGCGCAAAATGCCGAAGCGGCGAATTATCCGTTCTGTACCATTGAACCTAATAAAGCAATTGTTCCGGTTCCGGATTCAAGGCTAAATCAACTCGCTAAGTTAGTAAATCCAGCCCGCATAGTTAATTCTACTGTAGATTTTGTTGATATTGCAGGTCTCGTAAAAGGTGCGAGTAAAGGTGAAGGGCTTGGAAATCAATTCTTAACTAATATTCGCGAAACAGAAGCAATCCTTCAGGTTGTAAGATGTTTTGATGATAATGATATTGTGCACGTTGACGGGAGTGTTAATCCATTGCGCGATATTGAAGTTATTGAAACAGAATTAATTCTTGCTGATGTTCAGACTCTTGAGAAGAAAATTGACCGGCTGCAGAAAATGGCTAAAGGAGATAAAGCCGCTAAAGCAATTGCTGACGATGCCGAAGCATTATTAAAGTTTATGAACCAGGGGAACCCTGCATCTCATTTCCATGAAAAAGACAAAGAATCTATTAAGGAGATCTTTAACGAACTGCGTTTAATGACTGCAAAGAATATGATTTATTGTGCTAATGTCAACGAAGCAAGCTTATCGGAAGATAATGATTATGTAATTGCAGTTAAAAAATTTGCGGAATCTAAGGGAGCTGATTGGGTAAAAATCTCAGCTAAAGTTGAAGAGGAATTAGTCGGACTTGAAGATGAAGAACGCGAGGAATTCCTCACATCTTATGGGGTAAAAGAAAGCGGACTTGAAAAAATTATCCGTACCGGTTTTCATACACTAGGATTAATAAGCTACTTTACCGCTGGACCTAAAGAAGTAAAAGCCTGGACGATTCATCGAGGCTGGAAAGCTCCGCAGGCTGCGGGCGTTATTCATACAGATTTTGAAAAAGGTTTTATTCGTGCCGAAGTTATCGGATACGAAGATTATATATCATATAAATCGGAAGCTGCATGCAAATCTGCCGGCGTAATGCGTGTTGAAGGAAAAGAATATATTGTGCAGGACGGCGATGTCATGCATTTTCTATTTAATGTTTAATGATTTTCTTCTTTTCCCTTTTCTACCGTCTGCGATCAGAATTACCGTTCAGTTAGTCATTTCTTTGTCAAAAAGATTAAAAACATCATTTTTTTATTAGTTTGATAAGTAACGCTTATCAATTTAATAAAATTTTTCACTATTAAAAGTCTAGAATTTGTTAAAAAATCACATTAGATAAAAAATTGAATTCTATTA
>JAJYOQ010000150.1 GCA_021796135.1 Bacteroidota bacterium | reverse complement strand
CAGTAATAGAATAATGGAATTAAATAGTATCTTTCATTATTCCGGTATTTCATAATTCCAAAGAGTGGTTACTGCGTAAGGTGAGGAGCAGTAATTATAATAGGAGTAAAACATTATGAATGACCAAAAGCATAAACTGATCCCTTACAGGAAAAAAGATAAATGGGGTTTCTGCGAAAAGAATAAAAAAATCATTATACAGGTTCAGTACGATTTTGTAGGTGATTTTCATGAGGGATTTGTAAGGGTACAGTTGAACAATAAGTGGGGTTTTATTAATGAGAGCGGCAAAGAGATAACAGATATTAAATATGACGAAGTCGAAGATTTCAGAAACGGGTTTGCAAAGATCAATTTCGGTGTAAAAAGGAAAGAAGGATCTGAAGTATTCAGCGGAAAATGGGGAGTGATTAATTCAAGCGGTCAGGAAATTATACCGGCGCAATATAATAGAATCGGAGAATATTTTAATGACTTATTTCCAGTAATGTTAAATGGGAAATGGGGATTTGTAGATATAACAGGGAAACAAATGATTTCTCCGAAATACGAAGATATTGGGAAATTCAGTGAAGGGTTAGTACCCGTTAAACTGGATGGCAAATGGGGTTACATTAACATGGAAGGAAGAATGGTAATCAATAATAACTATTCATCGGTAAGTGAGTTTATGGATGGAGTTGCAAAGGTAGAATTAAACGGTTGGTGGGGCTTAATTAATATCAAAGGAAGAGGAATAACCCCGATAAAGTATGATGAAATTACAGATAGAAATGATACTCTCGTGATAGTCAAATCCGGAGGCAAATGGGGATATCTTGCTAAATCCGGAACCGAATATTTCGAAGATTAATTGCCGGGAGAGTAACTTTTCAAAAAGTTAAGGATAATAGTTAGACTCACAATAATTACTTAGATTATTTAATTATTGAAAAAGTAACCGTGTCTTTTATAGCTGAAGCAAATACTCCGATGCCATCGCCGTTAAATATTTGAACAGGCTCATGAAAGTTGCCGTCAAATTCCTGCACCGACGGAGCGGTCATTAAGTAGTCTTTGAAATTTGTATCGCCTGCATAAGCAATAACGGTGTATGTGCTATAGAACCAAGTATCTCTAATGTTTATAGTAAAGGGATAAATACTACCGGTATAAGAATCAATATTATTCAAAGTTTCATATCTAAATTTATAATCATTAAGATTACTCTCCACCTTAGCAGAATCCAGATTTGATCTAAAAACGTTATTGTAAATAAAATTATTTGTGCTTGCAGAATCCGGAACGACTGAGAAAATATAAAAGCCTGTTCCGGGAGAAGTATTAAAATTTATAATAATAGGGTTTGTGTTATAGGCAAACTGACCTAGGTTCTTATTGAGAACTAGAAATCCTTTTTGCGGTGTTGTTGTAGTTGATGTTGTATGAAGCCTCTTTCCATCTATTGTAGCATAAACTTCGAGTGTGTATGCTTTACCGTAATCTACAATGACCTGGCCGTTATAATAAGTATTGGTCTGGGGATCAAAGGTGAGAGGTAAACCATTTATCGTAGCAGTTACATTATTGGATGCAGGCGTAAGATAAAGACCGCTCTGATCGACAGGAGTACCGAGTGCGTAATTCCTCATTAGCTTAATATTATTGATTGATTCACCGCAATATAAATATCCTTCAACGGTTATTTTAGGCTCATAAGGTGCGTTATCTACATTAACGCCGGGGTTGCCGCATTCCATAAACATAAATGAAATAAAAAGCGGAAATAATATTTTTATATACTTCATAAAAGACCTCTTTTTAAGATAAATTTTTTCCATATAGTCTTAGCAATGTTGATTTAGAATTTAATTGTTACACCGAGACTTGGAAGAAATGGAAGCATATCTACGGTTGATACATTTTGCACAATCGCACCATTGGTAATGTTACTACTGTAGCTAATGAACCAAACGTTCTTTCTATTACCGATATTAAATATTTGAAGATACGGTGAAAAAGACCAGGAGCCGTAATCTTTTTCCCATGTAATGCTTACATCTAATCTTATATAAGCGGGAAGCCTATAAGTATCAATTGCACCCGGGTATAACTTATAACTTGGGAGGTCCTGGCTGCCGGTGCCATAATTATCCCAAGCCGGAAGAGAATTTACAAAGTAAGCCGATGCAGGGACAGTAATAGGTTGACCGGAAGTATAAATGAAACTCAATCCAAGCAACCAGTTTGATGAATGCTTTGTTTCGCTTCCATTCCAATTCCCATTGAATATATCAGTAACGTTCCCGTTCAAGACGAAATTTAGGACTGAAGTTCTGTCCTGTCTTGGTTCAAACGCATTGCCTTGATTTATGCCGTCGAAAGTATATTTTGTCTGAGACAGCGAATATGAAATCCAGCCAGTAACGGCTCCAATATCTTTTCTTAACATTAGTTCAAGCCCGTATGATCTGCCGTCTCCGCGAGTAAATAAATTTTGCGATGAAGTATATACAGGATTGCCGTTTGGCTCATAATAGTTTGGAGCTATTTCAGCATTAAAATTCTGATTGAAGATATAGAGGTTTTTATAATTCTTTAAATATGTTTCCGCTTCAAAGACAAAAAAGTTGTTCACTTGTTTTTCATAGCCAAAGATAAAATGCGTTGCGCTCGAGCTATTTATATTTTTATCAGCCGCCATCCAGATACTTGAGATGAATAGCCTTTGGATACTATCGAGGTATTGGTCGTATAATCCTGTGGCAAATTTTAAGCTGCTTGATTCCGATAGTCTGTACTTGATAGAAAAGCGCGGTTCATAATTTGTAAAAGTTTTATCTGAAGCAAACTTGTTGAATCTAAAACCGGCTTCGATATCCCACACGGGATCAGGTTTCCACAACAGGCTTGTATAAGCATTTGCTTCATTAGCTTTATTGTTGATATTTACAAGTCCTGCATTCCAGTTAAAATTGTATAATAGATTAAGTTGTTTATACACCACACCTGCTTTCAGATTAAGCTGATTGGTTATATAATATTCAAGTGATCCTTTCGCAGTATAGTCAGCTAAAGAATTATTTTCTTCTATCGGTTGTGATTGGTTGAAGCTAAAATTAGAATTAAAATTACTGGTTGAAAGCATGAATCTTGAAAAAATCTTATCGCTAAAGAGATGTTCCCAGTTAATTGATCCTATTGTATTTCCCCAATTATAAAGTACGTGAGGACTTTGGGGTGAAGTATTGTTGACCTGAAAATTAAGATTATCTTTACTGCCAAAGTAGCTTGCAGTAAGGTTATCCTTATCGCCAAGCTGGAAGAAGCCTTTTAAGTTTCCATCATAAAAATAATAAGAGGGTAAGTTTTTAATAAACCTGGAATATGTTTGATCTATATAAGTTCGCCGGAAAGAACCTGATAATGAACCGAAGGAGCCAAGAGGCATTTGCAAAGTTAAATTGGCTGCGATAAGACTTAAATTAAAATTACCTTCAAATTTTCTCCTATTGCCGTCAAGGTTAGTAACATCAATTACCGATGAAAGCTTATCGCCATATTCTGCGCCGAAACCGCCTTTTGAAACATCCACCCTTTTAATTGCATTAGTATTAAAAGTTGAGAAGATGCCAAAGGCGTGTTCAGGGTTATATATTTCAGCGCCGTCAACAAGATAAAGATTTTGATCCGGTGTTCCGCCGCGTACATAAATAGCGGAAGAAAAATCAGACAGTGAGGTTATGCCGGGCATTGTTTGCAAGGCGCGTAGAAGATCAGCTTCAACTACTTTTGGAATTTCATTTACCTGGCGGGAACTCATAACTATAGTAGATAATGGTTTTGCAAAAAGTTTATCAGCAAGTTTCATAGAATCACCTTTTACTAAAACCTCACCGATTTTATATGCCTTCGGAACCAAATAAATTCTTAAAAGCTGCTGCTCACCGTTTAGCGATAATTCTTTTACCATAGTGTTATAGCCAACGTAGCTTGCAATTAATTTTTGTTTCCCTCCGGGAATATCAGATATAACAAAGTAGCCACTGTTATTCGTAATATTACCAAGTTGAGTACCGGGGATATATACATTAGCGCCGATTAAAGACTCGCCCGTTGATTTATCATAGACAAAACCGCTGACTGTGGAAATATTTTTCGTTTGTCCAAAGCAGGTGAAGGTTAGTAAAGCAAAAAATAAGAATGTAAGGGAAAGTTTTTCCTCTAAGCACATATAAAAATTCCTTGTTATTCTGTATTAACTATCTGTTAAGAAATGTTATAGAAAGGTAGAAAAACTCTGAAGGCAAATCCTTTTTGTTAAATATCATTATTTGGTTTTTGACAGGGTTAATTATTTTAGAATAATTAATTACCTCAATAAGCCGTCAAGTTGAATAAACAAGAAAATTTTAGGGATTAAAAATAATTATTATTTCTATTCTTATAAGGCAAATTTGTTTCTCTTTATTTTCGGACAGATTTAAATTGGGGAAAGTAAACTAAAATGAATTAACATACAGGTGAGAATATCGGTAAAATTTTTGTGTAAAAATGTGTAAATTAGTGTATGCAAGATTCCTTTTTACATATACAAAACTCTGAAGATTTTTTAACGCTAAAAGAAGCAAGCAATTGGGCGTGTGAATATCTTAAACGTAATGTAACTACTTCTAATATAGCTTACCTTGTAAACTATGGGAAAATTAAAAAGCATGGTGATAATGGGACAGCTTTGGTTTCCAAAAAGGAATTAATTAAATATTACGATTCTTATTACGGCAAAAGGGAAATTAATTGGAAGAAAAAATTAGGAGATGATTTAGATTGGCATCTTTCTTTTGATTACTTAAAAGAAGCTGATACTACAAAGCATGTTCATAGATTGCATCCATACAAAGGGAAATTCATTCCACAATTAGTGCAATACTTCCTTGATAATCATACAGATGAATTTAAGAAGGAAATTTATTTCAAACCAGGTGATATTGTCTTGGATCCTTTCTGCGGAAGCGGAACAACATTAGTCCAGGCAAATGAATTAGGAATGCATGCAATAGGAATAGATGTCTCTTCTTTCAACTCGCTTATAAGTAACATAAAAATTAGCAGATATAATTTTTTAAATCTTAATAACGTCTTAAATGAAATTACTACTCAACTAAGAAAATTTATTATTGATTCCAAGATCGTTGAGTTTGAAAAAGTATTATTAGAAGAATTAGCATTATTTAATAATAAATATTTCCCGGTACCGGATTATAAACACTGGCTTAATCAAAAAGACTTCAGTGAATATGATTATGCTACAAAAAAAGAAAGGGAATTTTTACCGGTTTTCGAGAGTCTGGTTAAAAAATATAAAATTGAACTTATTAAAGCTGATGCTGATTCCTTCTTGGACAAATGGTATTTAACACATGTTAGAACCGAGATTGATTTTGTATTTGATCTTATCAAGAAAATAGAAGATATAAATATTAAGAAAGTGGTTACTGTTATATTAAGCCGGACTATACGTTCTTGTAGAGCTACAACACATTCCGACTTAGCAACCTTAGTTGAACCGATTTCTAAAACATATTACTGCCATAAGCACGGAAAAATTTGTAAGCCGCTTTTTTCTATTATGAGTTGGTGGGAAAGATACAGTACAGACACTTTAAAAAGATTACAGCAATTCGATAAACTAAGAAGCAACACTTATCAGATTTGTCTTACCGGAGATTCACAAAGCATTGATATTAAGAAAGAATTAGATAAGCGAAATAAGAACCTTTCAAAGTTATTTAATGGTCAAAAGATCCAAGGAATATTTTCCAGTCCTCCTTATGTAGGACTTATTGATTACCACGAACAACATGCTTACGCATATGACTTATTTGGCTTTGAAAGAAGAGATGATTTGGAAATAGGGCCACTAATTAAAGGTAAAGGGAAAGAAGCAAGGGATTCTTATGTAGAGGGAATAACAAAAGTTTTATTAAATGTAAAACCATATCTGGCTGATGATTTTAATATCTTTCTTGTAGCCAATGATAAAAATAATCTTTACCCAATCATAGCCCAAAATGCAGGATTAAAAATAGTAAAGCAATTTAAACGCCCAGTCTTAAATAGAACTGAGAGAGACAAGGGAGCTTATTCGGAAATAATTTTTCATTTAAAATAATTATTGGTGCATTATGATTAAAGGAAATAAAATTTTTTATTCTCTTAATATCGGGGATATTCAGACAGTCGCTATTGATTCTCTTAATAGGAAATTAAATGATGATGAAATAGAAAAAGTGATTGCTGAAGTAGAAAAATCGATAAATTGGTTTGATATTATCGAAGAGGCAATAACTTCTATAGTTGAAAAGAAAGAATATTAAATATGGCATTATCCCAAAATCAAAAAGAGGAAATTAATAATACTTTACAAATTTGTTTAAGAAATAAATTTCAGAACTATTCACCGGAACCAGCATCAATGCCGTTTCACACCAGATTATTAGGAAAAGATAGGTTGGCATTATACTCTTTTATTCATTCGTTAAATACGAATTTTGGAACTACTATCTTTGAGCCAATTGCCTTAGCATTGGCTTCTCCAGGTTTTGAGACAGCATCATCTCAACAAATTGCGGGTACAAAAATTTCTGCTTCTGCCCATATAGTTATTCAAGATATAATGGATAACTTAGCAACAGCAAATACTTTGCCAGATAAACAGAAGGAAATTAATTCAATTAGAATCGTTTGTAATCAAGGTGAAATGAAAAATGTAAAACTCACGAAAGTTGATATCAAACTTATTGCGAAAAATGGGACTTTATATCTCTTTGATTTAAAAACGGCTAAACCAAACGCTGGAGGTTTTAAAGAATTCAAGAGAACGCTATTAGAGTGGGTTGCAGCAACTCTTGCAAATAATCCAACAGCAGATGTTCAAACATTAATTGCAATTCCATACAATCCTTATGAACCTCAACCCTATAACCGATGGACTATGAGAGGAATGTTAGATCTTGAAAATGAATTAAAAGTCGGAAAAGAATTTTGGGATTTCATTGGTGGTGAAGGGGCATACGAAGATTTACTTGATTGTTTTGAAAAAGTGGGAATTGAAATGAGAGATGAAATCGATAATTATTTTTCCCGTTTCAAATAGAATACTGCCACACCATCATACTAATAATTTTCAATTTGAACAAAGAATCCTAAAAATGGATTTTATAGAAAGCAAATCTATCTGTCCTTTTAGTAAAAGATTTTATAGTTGGAAAATATTATCATAAAGGATTAAATTTATATATTATAAAAATTATAGATTTATTTCTCTGCTAACTATCACTCTACTGAAACACTTTTTATAAAGCATTAATATTTATAGATAATACCAAGAAACAAGGATATTAAGATGAGCAAACAACTTATTGTAAAAAACAGCATTGCTATTAAGGCACCGGCTTCAAAGGTTTGGGATGCGCTGACAAACCCGGAGCAAACGAAAAAATATATGTTCGGCTGTGAAACTGTTTCCGATTGGAAAGCAGGCAGTCCGTTATTGTGGAAAGGAGTTTTTGGCGGTAAAGAAATGGTGGCTGTAAAAGGAAATATTGTTCAAATTGATAAAGGAAAATTTTTAGAATACACTACTATTGATCCAAATTCTGGAATTGCTGATATACTTGAAAACTATCTAACAGTAACTTATGCCTTATCGGAAGTAAAGGGAGAAACAATTTTAACAGTAAGCCAGGGGGATTATGCAACTGTCGGAGACGGAGAAAAAAGATACAACGAAACAATCCAGGGCGGAGGATGGAATCCAATATTGATTGAAATAAAAAAGTTGTTGGAAGAAGAATAGCACTAAGGTAGTTCAAAAAAATAACATCTATATTTGCCTCCAAAGAATCATTATTCCTTACAAACCAGCAAAAACGGATTCCTTTATTAGTGTGGTCGTTGGGCACCGTAGTATTGAAATGCTGGAGTTGGGAAATTTACAAATCTTTTTTCACTTCTTGGATTTTATTATTAAAACTTATTATCTTATTAACTGAAGTTACGCAAAATCGTAAAAACTGCATGTCCTACCCGCGAAAGCGGGTATCTACTTTGCTAAAACAAACGAAAAAATGGATTCCCACTTTAGTGGGAATGACAGATATGGATTTTTTTTCTGTTAAAATACATTTATGCGTAACTTTAATTATTAATTATTTTTTTACAATAAGTCAGATTAAATAATAAGGTTTACTTCTTAGAAAGCAGATATGAATAAAGTTGACCCTTCGGGTAAGGAGTAATAAAATAGAGAGACTATATGCAAACAATATTAGGTACAGGTGGTGTAATAGGAAATGAACTCGCAAAAATTCTTCCTCAGTACACTGATAAAATTAGATTAGTAAGCAGAAATCCAAAAGCTATTCATCCAACAGATGAATTATTTAAAGCTGATTTATCGGATGCATCGCAAACAGAGGATGCTGTAAGAAATTCGGAAGTAGTTTATCTTACTGTTGGATTGCAATATAAGTTTGTAGTGTGGCAAGACCTATGGCCGAAAATAATGACGAACGTAATTACTGCATGTAAAAAAAATAATTGTAGGTTAGTTTTTTTTGACAATGTTTATATGTACGGTAAAGTAAATGGGTGGATGAAAGAAAACACCCCAATAAATCCTTCAAGCAAAAAAGGAGAAGTCAGAGCAAAGATAGCCGAACAATTGATGACTGAGGTTAAGAAAGGAAACATTAAGGCATTAATTGCGCGTGCAGCAGATTTTTACGGAAATACTTCAAATTCATTTTTGTGGTCAACTGTGTTTGAAAAATTAAGGAAGGGTCAATCTGCACAGTTGCTCGTAAATG
>JAJYOQ010000149.1 GCA_021796135.1 Bacteroidota bacterium | reverse complement strand
TAATTTTTGCAAAATACTTTTTATATAAAGAAACGGATCTATCTTCTCTTAATAGAGTAATGGTAATCACAAGTCTAAATAACATTAATTCAATATTATTGTATTTACTTGAAATTATGGATTTTCAAAAAAATAAAAATTTATATAGTTAGTAGAAATGAGAATGCCTCAAGATAAACCAAAAATAAAGATATACTTATGAGAAAAAAAGAGAGAAACAAATTTGTTGATATATCAGGATTGCCGGTTGCGCCATCAATGGAACCAACTTTGCGAACAATTCACCTTCCGCAGGATAAAAATTTTTATAATTATCGTTCAATTGAAATTTCTTTAATAGCTATTCTGTTAGGTATTGCAGGCGGATTTATTGCCCAAATTTTAACAAGATTAATTGGACTAATAACAAATCTTTGTTTTTATGGGGTGTTTTCTTTCACCTTTAGTTCACCAGCTCAAAACCATCTTGGATTGTTGGTGATAATAATTCCGATTGCCGGGGCAATAGTTGTCGGATTCATGGCTAAGTATGGCTCAGCCGGGATTAGAGGGCATGGAATACCTGAAGCAATGGAACAGGTATTATTGAATGAAAGCAGAATACAGCCACGTCTTACATTCTTAAAGCCTATCTCTGCCGCAATTTCAATAGGTACCGGCGGACCTTTTGGCGCAGAGGGACCAATTATTGCAACCGGTGGGGCGTTAGGCTCGTTAATCGGACAACTACTAAAGACAAGTGCGGATGAGAGAAAAATTCTTTTGGCTGCTGGTGCAGCAGCCGGAATGGCTGCTACTTTTGGAAGCCCAATCTCAGCAGTTCTATTAGCTGTGGAGCTTTTGTTATTTGAGTTTAATCCCCAGTCCTTAATACCAGTTACTCTTGCAAGTGCAGCAGCTACAGCAGTAAGAATATTTTTTGTAGGTACAGCGCCGATATTTGCCTTAAAGGATGTGGCTCAGCCAGGTTCTGTAGCTTTAATAATTTATTTATTGATGGGATTGATTATTGGAGTTTGCTCGGTATTTGTTACAAAGGCTGTTTATTTAGTTGAGGATTTGTTTGACAAACTACCAATTCATTGGATGTGGTGGCCTGCTATCGGAGCTTTAGCTGTGGGAGTAGTAGGATATTTTGCTCCGCATACGTTAGGAGTTGGATATGATAATATAGATAATATCTTGAACGGGTCCATATTTGGGCAAACTTTAATTATTTTGTTTGTTCTAAAATTTGTTTCATGGGCTATTTCCCTGGGCAGCGGAACGTCCGGAGGAACACTAGCGCCATTGTTTACAATCGGCGGAGGGCTGGGAGCTACTTTAGGCTCAATTATTTTAAGTCTATTTCCAAATTCAGGCGTCGATATAAGGATAGCGGCTCTAGTAGGTATGGCTGCAATGTTTGCCGGATCAGCGCGGGCATTATTAGCATCTATGATATTTGCTTTCGAAACAACAATGCAGCCTCATGGTTTATTACCGCTTTTAGCGGGTTGCAGTAGTGCATATTTAGTTTCCAGCCTAATGATGCGTAATACAATAATGACAGAAAAAATTGCCAGGAGAGGTGTTAATGTTCCAAGTGAATATGCGGCAGATTTTCTATTACAAACCCTAGTAAAAGATTGCGCAACTAAAAATGTCGTTTCTATTAAAGCTGAAGATGAGGTCTCAAAAGTACGTAACTGGCTGGCTTCAGGTGAAGAAGGAACTTTACATCATGGTTATCCGGTAATCGATGAATATGAAAAACTAGTTGGAGTTATTAGAAGGCGAGAATTAGAAAACCCGGAGATATCCGGCAGTAAAAAAATAAAGGAAATTGTTAAAGGACCTTTAGTAGCAATTTACGAAGACAACACTATGCGGGAAGCAGCAGATATGATGGCAAGCTACAAGGTAACGCGTATTCCAATTATTGCACACGACGATCACCAAAAATTGATAGGTCTAATTTCTCATGATGACATTTTAAATGTAAGAAGAATGCACAATGAAAAGGAAAATTTATATAAAAGATATATTAGTTTAAGTAAGAAGAGAAAGAAAGATGACCAGAACAAAAATGGTCTTATCAAAAAGTAAATATTAATGAATAAAAAGGTTAGCACTGACTTAAGTCATGGGCAAATATTGTTTTTTATCTTAGATTGGATAGCGTAAGATGTAAATATAAATTTTATTAGCAAGGTGTTAAGATGCTTATTCAAATATCTTTTAACTGAAGGAGTCATGTTATGCCAAGAAATAAAATAGAGATGATATTAAATATTCAAAAATCATGTTCCGAACCGCTTTATGCCATACTTGACGGAATTACGGAAGAACAATTAACTAGATGAATAAAAGATACAAAGAACTAACTTAAGTCAAAGGAATGTACTACTATTTTCAATAGATTTAGATTAAAAAGAAGTAAAGGACTAAAACCAAAAAAATTAACGAAAAGAGGAATAAATGTCAGAAACAATAAAAAAAAGCCTTTTAAAGGATGAAATAAATTACCAGGAGGGTTCAGTAGTAAGCAAACAAGTAGTAAAAAAAACAAACGGAAACATTACTCTGTTTGCATTCGATAAAGATGAATCATTAACCGAACATAGCTCACCCTTTGAAGCAGTGGTATATATCGTTGATGGAGAAATGGAAATAACTATAGGCGGAAATCCATACAATGTTAAAGCAGGTGAATTAATTATAATGCCGCCAAATATACCTCATGCACTTAGAGCTGAACAAAAAGCAAAAATGCTTTTAACAATGATTAAGTAAGGAAGTAAATCTTTGGATATGAAAAATAATCGATTTCTTTTAGATGAAGTTCCGCTGGTCTATTCATGTTCGGGATGTAGTAATATTGCCCAGCTTGCTAATGATGTTGCAGTAAAAATGGATAGAGAAGGTATAGCTGAGATGTTGTGTATTGCGGGGATCGGCGGAAATGTGAAACCTCTTGTACAAAAAGCTAAGTCCGGAAGAAAGATTATTGCAATTGACGGCTGCGTTCTTAAATGTTCAAAACGTTGTTTAAACAACGTTTCGGTTGTGCCCGACATTCATTTTGAGCATACTGATTTCGGTTTGAAGAAAGAATATCATAAAAATTATAATGATGAAACTGTGGATGAATTTTTCGAATTAATTATTAATGAAAATTGTGAAATTGTGCTAAACTCATCTTCAATTTTGTAAATTTTTTTAATCGATAATCGGATAAAAAAGACTGATAATTAAGAAGAAAAAAAGTTAAACTCAAAACTAAATGATAAAATAGGACTAAAAATGAAACTTAAACTTAAACTTGAACCTAAACTTAAATACATAATTTTAATACCCGCACTATTTATAATACTCTTAATAATTACAGTCATAACCTTTCAAATCAATGGATGTAACGAATATTCGAACAAAGTGAAAGGTGAAGAGTATGCAAATCTGACCTATGCCCCGGAAGTGCCGCCTGAAATAATGAGAAATCATCCAAGTAAGGTGATTGTAAATTTAGAAACAATGCAAGTAACAGGAAAATTAGCGGATGGAGTGGAATACAATTTCTGGACATTTGGGGGAAAAGTTCCTGGTGAGTTTATTAGAGTAAAAGAAGGCGATGAAGTAGAATTTCATTTGGATAACAGCCCGCTCTGCACGGTTCCTCATAGCATCGATCTTCATGCAGTAAGCGGCCCGGGCGGCGGTGCTTCTGTGTCGCAAACTGTCCCGGGACATTCTTCGACTTTTACTTTTAAAGCTGATCACCCAGGACTTTTTATTTATCATTGTGCAACACAGCCGGTACCGCTTCATATAGCCAACGGAATGTATGGCCTTATTTACGTACAACCAAAAAAAACATTGCCCCCTGTTGACCATGAATATTATATAATGCAAAGTGAATTTTATACAACCGGGGATTACGGTGCACCCGGATTACAGGATTTCTCTTTAGATAAGGCATTGGCCGAAAATCCTACATACGTTGTATTTAACGGTTCTGTCGGAGCTTTATCCGGTAGCAATGCACTCCAGGCAAAGGTGGGTGAAACTATCAGGCTTTTTGTCGGAAACATTGGACCGTCATTAACTTCTTCTTTTCATATTATAGGTGTAGTATTTGATAAAGTTTATCTATTCGGTGGTACATCTGTGACTCAAGAAAATGTTCAGACTGTTACAATTCCGGCCGGTGGGGCTGCAATAGTCGAATTTAAAGTGAGTGTGCCGGGTACATATACAATTGTAGACCATTCAATTTTTAGGGCTTTTAATAAAGGTGCTGTCGGGACGTTAATGGTTACGGGTAATGAAAATAAAGAAATATTTTCGGGTAAGCAGACTGATAATTTGTATTATGGGTCCGAAATGGATAAGGAATTAGAAAATAATAATTCAGGAGCCGGAAAGACTGATATCAATTCCCAAAATGCAAAATCATCCGAAGGAAATTCAAATAGCATTGATGACATTATTGCAGCCGGTAAGAAAGTTTTTATGACTACGTGTTTTGCATGCCATCAGCCGGACGGAAAAGGTGTACCGAATGTGTTCCCTCCTCTTGCACAATCAAATTTCTTAAATGCCGACAAGCAGAGAGCTATCGGAATAGTATTGCGCGGAAAGAATGGAGTTATAACTGTTAACGGAAAACAATTTAACAATATAATGCCTGCGCAAAGTTTAAGCGACGACCAGATTGCCGCGGTTTTGACATACGTATATCATTCGTTCGGTAATTCAGACAAAACAGTTACCAAAGATGAAGTAGCAAAGGTTAGAAACGGAAAATAGAAAAGTTAAGATGAAAGCAAAAAAAATAAATATTACAATATTGTTGGTACTGTTAATAGGCTGCTCTTCATTTGGGAAAATCAACTTAAAAGCATCAAATAAAATGATATTGGTAAGAGGAGGTTTTTACTGCCCATTATTTAAATCCGATAATGATTCTTCAAAACAATTTATTCATGCTTTCTATATAGATCAGAATCCGGTAACAAACGAAGAATATTTGAAATTTGTAAAAGCTAACCCGGAATGGCGAAGATCCATGGTAAAAATAATTTTTGCAGATGCAAATTATTTAAGAAAATGGAAAAGCGATCTTGACTTAGGTAATGAAGTTAAAAGTAATAAACCGGTTACTGACATTTCCTGGTATGCTGCAAATGCCTATTGCACATGGGTGGGCAAGCGGCTTCCTACTGTTGCCGAATGGGAGTACGCCGCAGAAAAACTCCGTATGATAAATAATTCAAATGACTTAGTCCATTTTTATGAATGGACATTTGATTTTAATGAAACAAATATAGAGGCTTCCAGCATTTGTGGCGGTGCAGGCGCAAGTGCTACTAATCCCAAAGATTATCCCGCTTTCTTAAGATTTAGCTTTCGCAATAGTCTTAAAGCAAATTATTCAATGGACGACTTGGGGTTCCGGTGTGTAACCGGAATAAACTAGGAATAGCGGTTTGCATATGAAAATCATATTCGAAAGGAAATAACTGTGAAAAAATATATTTTAGTTTCGTTACCGTTAATAATCATAATTATTGCGGGTACTTTTATATATGAAACAAACAAAGTGAGATCAAGTAATAAAGAAATAACATCCCGGGAGATACAGATAGATGAAAGAAGTTCAATAGGAAATAATACAAAATTAGCAGATCCTTGCTGTAAGGAATTGACCCCGGGACGTTATTCTGATGCATCTATCTATCAGCTGGAAAGTGTTTGGAAGAACCAATTCGGTAAAAAAATTAAACTAAATATTTTTTTAGGCAAAAAAGTTATTCTTGCTATGTTTTATACACGCTGCACCACCGCATGCCCGGTAATTGTAAATGAGATGCAAAGGCTTCAAGCAGTGATACCTCATAATTATCTTAATAATTACCAGTTTGTACTTGTATCAATTGATCCTAATAACGATACGACTGAAAGGCTAAGGCAATATGCCGAGGCGAGAAATCTAAACCCTAGAAATTGGACACTAATTACCGGTTCGAAATATGAGATTGCGAAGCTTGCACAAATAATTGGATTTAAATATAAAGAGAATCGGTCGGGTATGTTTACGCATTCAAATCTAATAACATTCATTAACCAAAAAGGTGAAATCCAAAACCAGAGCGAAGGATTAAACCAAAATGTAAATATGCTTTCAAGCATGTTGTACAAATAGATTTGGCTAATTAAATATATGTCAAGAATGTCGAAAATTAAGAATAATGACTTAAGTCAAAGGATTCTTCTGTTTTCTTAGATAGTTTTAAATTAAAAAGAAAGGAACTAAAATGAGCAGCACAATAGTAAAAGAGTTGGATATACGTCCCGTCCCTCCGCGTGAAAAACATCCAACAATATTTGCAACATTTGATTCGCTTCAAAAAGAAGAAATACTAAAATTGATTAATGATCATGACCCAATGCCGCTTTATTATCAAATGCAAGCCTTAAGAAGCGATCAGTTTGCATGGGAATATATAGAAAGTGGTCCTGAAGTTTGGATTGTTAATATTACGAAAATTGTTTAATTCTTGTCTGAAAAAAGAGCGATGATTACCAAGACTATGAAGATTTCTAAAATGCTGATAGATTATCCGCAGACTATCGATGTACTTTTAGAAACAAGCCCCCACTTTAGTAAACTTAAAAATAAAGTTTTGAGAAAAGCTTTGGCTGCAAGAGTAAATGTGCAACAAGCAGCTGCTATAGCCGGAGTTGATCTTAGCACTCTCCTTTACAGACTGAATAAATCAGCCAATCCTATTGCAGAATCGCAAATCGTTTCAGCTAATTTTAAGAAAGAAAAAAACATTATGGAAGAAAACGATTTTAATTTTATTAATAATCTAAATCCGGATAAAATCATTCTACTTGATGTACGACCTATTATTAATACCGGTAAAGATCCGTTTCTTGAAATCATGTCTAAAGTTAAAGCCTTGAAAGAGGATGATATATTTCTTCTTATAAATTCTTTTGAGCCCATTCCATTATACTCAGTCATGGGTAAAAAAGGATTCGACTACAAAATAATTAAAGAAGAAGAAGTATATAAAATCTATTTCTTTAAAAATAATGCTCCGGCAAGTAATACCGGCGAAAAAACTGAAAATGGATTGACCTCTGCACAAATTCCGCATGATTATGAAAACATTATTGAAATTGATGTTAGAGAATTAACACCACCAGAACCGATGGTAAAAATTTTAGAAACATTAGCAAAAGTAGATGACAAAACTGTTCTGGTTGTTCATCATCATCGAGAACCATTAATGCTTTATCCTAAACTTGAAGAAAGAGGTTACAAAGCAATCAGCAATAAGATTAAAGACAATTATTTCAAAGTTATTATTATGAAAAAGATGAATAAAGAATAATTATGCAATCAGAATCACTTGTATCTGCATATGCGCCTCCGTTCAAGATTGTATTGAAATATTTTATTGCTGCAATCCTTTCATTTGCCATTCTAAATTTATTATTGGTGTTAAATTATACAGACATAAACGGCTTCCAGTTTCAGCCCAAGATTTTAGCTCTAACCCATATTGCAACTTTAGGCTGGATTACAATGATAATTTTCGGTGCAATGTTCCAGCTGGTTCCCGTTGTTCTTGAAGTTAAACTCTTCAGCGAAAGGCTTGCCGAAATCCAGTTCTGGATTTTCTTAATAGGCATTATTGGACTTGTAACCGGATTCTGGAACTTTGATACCGGCATGCATTTAACGGCTTCCGCTATAATTCTGAACATTGCAATCCTGATTTTCTCTTTTAATATTATTGTTACGATGACTCGCGTAAAAAAGTGGAATCTAACCGGATTGTATTTAGCCGCTGCAATTTTTTATCTCATTACAACGGCTGTTGCCGGTTTGCTGCTAAGTATAAATCTAGGTTATCCGTTCATCAAGATTAGTCATTTGCAGTATCTGAATCTACATGCGCATATAGCATTTATAGGATGGGTTTCTATGGTGATAATGGGTGTGTCATTTAAACTTATACCGATGTTTACTCTTTCACACGGCTACTCGACGGCAAGCGGCAAAATTGCCTTTGGATTAATTAATGCCGGCTTGCTCGGAATATCTACAATAATGCATTACGAAGATTTAACAATTTATTTCTATATCAGCGCAATACTAATAGTTGCCGGAATATTTTTCTTTCTCTTTCAAATGTATCTAATTTTCAAAAAGAAATTAAGAAAGAAATCAGACATCGGCATTAAGTTTTCAAAAACTGCTTACATACTTTTGGGTATAACAACTGCCTTTGGCTCTCTTCTCACATTCACTAATATTTCAAATGAAATGAATGAAACACTTGTATACGGGTATTTAATTATCTTCGGTTATATCTCAATGCTGATAGTAGGACAGATGTATAAGATAGTTCCGTTTCTTGTTTGGTATCATAAATACAGCAGTAAAGTCGGTATAGAGACGGTGCCTATGCTAAAAGATATGTTCAAAGAGAAACCTGCTTATGCCGGATATTATTTTATGGTAGCTGCATTAGCCGGAGTAATCTTCTCTTTAGCCTTTCAAATTCCCTCCGGTTTATTAATTTCTTTCGGGGTTATGTTTATTGGTTCACTTATATTCCTTTTTAATTTTTCATATATTTTAATTAAGGCATAATAATTATGGCGACAAAAGAAGAAATATTGGAAGTCCTAAAAGGGGTAATTGATCCTGAAATCGGGTTGAATATTGTTGACCTTGGATTGGTCTATGAAGTCGAGTTTAATGAAAAAGAAATTTCTATAACAATGACTTTAACAACTCCCGGCTGCCCAATGCACAATAGTATAACTGCATGGGTTGAAAAAATCATAACCCAATTGGAGTCTG
>JAJYOQ010000148.1 GCA_021796135.1 Bacteroidota bacterium | reverse complement strand
AATCTTAAAAAATGATACAAATGAATTACCATAAACCCGCCCCCGCCTATATTTCCGGCATAGGGATAAGTGACAGCTAATGCAAATCCTACAGCAACTGCCGCATCAATTGAATTCCCTCCCTTTTTAAGAATATTTAATCCAACATTTGTCGCAATATCATTTGCAGAGACTACCATACCCTTTCTACCGGTTGCAGTTTCCTGAGATTTCGAAGTATTTGTTGAATAGATAATAAAAAGTAAAATGAATACTTTAATAAGATATTTCTTAGAATAGGTTAACTTTTGCATCTACTTTAAAACCCTTATCATTCAGCTGTTTTATGATTATCTTTGTTAGTTCATTCACTTGCTGTAGAGATTCTGTTAAATTCTTATAAATTTTTTCATCATATAAAATTTTCCCGATATTATTATTTCTGCTTTTAATTTCGTCTGCAAGGTTATTTACTTTAACTACCAATGAATCAGTATTTTTTAATACTTCGACAGCCTCTTTAATGGATTGATTGATATTTCCTTTATTTTCAGATATAAATCTTTTAGTATCATTGGTAATATCTACGCTATTAGCCGTTAATTGTTTTATGCTTTTCCGGTTATCATCAATTAATTGATTCATTTTCCCGGTAAGCTCACTAAGATTTGAAATCGATGTTTTAATATTCTTATTTAATTGTTGGTCAGTCAAATAATTGTTTAATGAGTTCAATGTTATCTTCACTTCTTTAATTGTCGTTAAAAGATCATCCTGAGATGATCCTAGCATAGCCATTACGGAAGAAACATCGGCGTAAAATGTACCTTGTTGAATTTGGCTATAATCAAGAGGCTGCGGAGAAATTCCCGGAGATATATCTACTTTTTTACCTCCCATTAAATCTGTCATAGAAATTGCGAACTTTGCATCGCTTCTTAAATCAATGCCTTGATTAAGCAGTACTGTCACAAATACATAATTATCTTTTATTGAAATATTTTCAACATGACCTTCTCTCACTCCATTAACTGTTACGTTATCTCCTATTTCTAATCCGGCTACATTTAGGAACCTTATTGTAAGGGTTCTACCTTTTTCAGAAAAGTTTAAACTTTTCGCCCAGCCGAGGATTATAATAAAAATAATAATTCCCGCCATGAACATTAAACCTACTTTGATTTCTATTCTTCTTTGATCTTTCATTTATTGCTCTGCTGTTTTATTATTTTCTTTATTCGATTTATATCATCGCGAGTTATATTATTATCATTAATAATTACACTTAGTGAATCTGAAATTGCTTCTACTGATTTTCTGGAGCCAGAATCGAATCTTTTAACTTTATGAGCATATTCTCTTAATAAAACTTTAAGAGAGTCTTTTTCAGGTGATTCGTTTAAGTCTTTTATTTTATCGTTTAATCCTTTGTTAATAATATATTGTTCGGGGATTAAAATAAGATCATTAAATCTATGTCTAACAATATAAGCTATTACCGCTACTAAAATGGTAAGAATAATTATGGACTTTATAAAACATCCTTTTTTCATTTTACAGTTTCTGCCGATAGCTTTTCTACAAGAACTTTTTTTATTCTTTTATTAGCAATTTCCTTGACCGTAAATTTATGATTTTTATATTCAAAAGAATATCCTTCCTTGGGTATATGCCCGGCGTTATTTAATACTAAACCTCCCAAAGTTTCATAGTCTTCATCTTCGGAAGAAAAGTTAGTAAGAAGAACCTCATTTAGTTCACTGACAGGAATTTTACCCAAGAATAAAAATGTATTATCATTTATTTTATTGTAAGAAATTTCTTCCTCATCCATTTCATCCCGAATTTCACCCACTATTTCTTCTAAGATATCTTCCATTGTAATTAAACCAGCTGTCCCTCCGTATTCATCAACAACAATTGCAATGTGCATTTTCTTTTCCTGAAACTCATACATTAGGTCATTAATTTTTTTAGTTTGCGGCACGAAAATAGCTTTTCTTGAAATCTTTTTTATTGATGTTTGATCTTTTAATTCTTCATTTTTTAAATAAGGCAATATATCTTTAGCATAAATAAATCCCGTAATTTTATCCAGATCATTTTCATAAAGCGGAATTCTACTATGCCCGGTAGAGGTAATAATTTCAAGGAGCTCATTGAAATTAGTTCCCACTTCTGCAGATACTATATCAACGCGCGGTGTCATAATCTCTTTTACTATAACAGATTTTGCGCTAACAATGCTTTTAATTAATCCCTGCTCTTTTTCTTCAATAGTTCCTCTTTCCTGACCAATATTTGCAAGCTCTGTAATTTCTTCAGGCAGGATTACCGATTTGCCTTTATCAAACCGGAGTTTCATTATAGCAAGTTTGATCAACTCTGTTATTGTTTCAGCAACCGGGAATAATATAACACTTGCCCAATATAAAGGAACTGCTATTAATTTAGCCAGCATAACTGGATTTTTTGTAGCCCAAACTTTTGGTATTAGTTCGCCAAAAATTACAAGAAATATCGTAAGCAAAATAATTTCTATGCTCAGGATTACATTTGCTGAAAGTACAGATTTAACAGAATAATCAAGCGCCAGAGAAACAGCAGTAATAGAAGCTCCGACATTAACAATTGTATTGCCAATTAATATTGTCACGAGCAGCCTTCTTGGATGTTCCAAGAGGTTTAATAAATAACGTTTAATCAGGGGATTTTTGATTAGTTTTTTATTAATTTTTTTCTTGTCTAAGGAGAAAAGTGCAGTTTCAGAGCTTGAAAAAAATGCTGAGAGGAAAAATAATATTAGTAATAATAATAGTTTATAATACCATTCAAAATAGAATAAGCTAAAATTTTCTGTATGGTTAAACATAATTATTTAATTAGATATCACATTTTTAATTAAAACGAAGCACTATTGAACAAAAAAAATTTATTTAACAGATACTCTAAAAATTCAAAAGCTTCTTTCATTTTATTGAAAGAAGCTTAAACCAGTTTAAGGTCATTTATTTTTTAAAACGGAAGATCATTATTACCGTCAACCTGAACATCAGGTTCACTAACGTTGGTGTGAACGCCTTCATCCGAAAATGACGAAGAGCCGCTTCCTTCTCCGGATCCGCTTTCAAACGGTACTATTCGATCACTTACTACTTCAGCAACAAACCGTTTAATTCCGTCTTTATCCGTATAATCACGTTTCTGTAGTCTTCCTTCTACATAAATCTTCTTTCCTTTTTTAAGACTATCCTTAAAAAAATCCGATAGATTCCATGCAACTACATTATGCCAGGTTGTTTCATTAACCCAGTTTCCGTCTTTCCCCTTATACCCATAACTAGTTGCTATTGTGAAACTTGTAACAGAATTATTATTTGATGTAAACCTTGTTTCGGCATCTTTACCGAGGTTCCCTATCAACATGATTCTGTTTAATGATAGTGCCATATACCCTCCAATTTATTTAATGAATGTATGCTAAAATAATAATTATGTACAAAAGATACTATCATCGTGATATTATTATTAAAATAATTTTACCTCAATGCGTATTTTGGGTCTTTAACTTTTGGAATTTCATACCATAATGAATCTAAAAAATCTAATTCATTCTGCTCTAGAATTATATTTTCATACTTAAGACTTTCAGCCAATTGAGTGTGTTTACTTGCTCCCACAATAGCAGAAGTAACAGCACTTTGATTTAATACCCATGCAATTGCAACCTGAGCCATCGGTTTATTTAGTTTTGCAAAAAATTCTTTCATTTTTTCCACAACTTCAAACTGAGCATCCTGCCAGTATCTTTCACTATACATTTCACCTGCTACGGGTAGACTAAATCTTCCCGGCTCTTTCTTCTTTTTCTCATATTTCCCGGTTAAAAATCCTCCTGCTAAAGGATTATAAACAATTATTCCAACTCCTTCTTCTTTGCATAGTGGAAATAATTCCTTCTCAAATTCCCTGAACAATAAATTGTACCTTGGCTGTATACAGTTATATCTTTCAATTCCTAGTTTATCACTTGTCCAAAGCGCTTTTGAGAGTTGATATGCTTGATAATTACTGCATCCTATATATCTAACTTTACCTGATCTAACTATATCATCCAAAGATCTTAGTGTTTCGTCAAGAGGAGTATTTGGATCAAAGAAATGAACTTGATATAGATCTATAGAATCAGTTTGAAGACGTTTAAGGCTGGCATCAATTGCATCCATTATATGTCTCCTTGATAATCCTTGATCATTCGGAGAATTCCCCATTTTCCCATTACATTTAGTTGCTAAAACTATTTCATGGCGCCTTCCTGGATTTGATTTTAACCAGTTTCCTATAATTTTTTCTGTTGAACCTACAGTATTCTGATCAACAGGTAAGGGATACACATCAGCGGTATCAATAAAATTAATACCACCGTCCCAGGCTGTATCTAGAATTTTAAATGATTCTTTTTCATCACTTTGATAACCGAAAGTCATTGTACCGAGACAAACTTCGCTAACCTGTAATCCAGTTCTTCCCATTCTTTTAAATTTCATAAAAAATTACCTTTTAATTTAATTCTAATTCAAATTTATTTAAGTCTTTTCTTTTATCAAATATAAATCAAATATTTGAAAATATTAAGCCGGAAAAGAGATATAGATCAATATCTTATCCATAATTAAGAACCCATCCGCTAATTAAATGATAATATTCTGCAAAACTAATAAGTTTTCAATTATCCAAATTCTTGATTAAATTTCAATTCATTATTAAAGAAATTCATTTAATGTTTTTCCCTTTTTATATCACTAAAAAATATATTTATTCGAAAAAGAATTCCCGCTTTATTTCATTTATATCAGGGTTTTCGATTTTTGGCATTGCTCTAGGTGTTGCAACATTAATAATTGCTTTAAGCATTTTGAAGGGATTTCAGGAAACAATTACAAATAAGTTAATAGATTTTGATTCACATATCGAAATTTCCTCATTTTCGTCTTCACTTCCGCCTTATGATAATTTTATGCCGTGGTTAAAAAATAATTTATCTCCCTATTATAAGAGTATATATCCATTTGCTTCTAAATTAGCTATTATCAGCAGCAAATCATTTAAAGAAGGTGTGAGTATTAAAGGAATAAGACCTGAAGACTCATGGTTAGGAGTTAAAAGAGATCTGATTAAAGGAAATTTTAATTTGTCCGATACTTTGGGATATCCTTCAATTGTTATAGGGAAAAAGCTTGCGGATAAATTATTGGTTAAAACTGGCGATATTGTCACATTATTTGCTTTAAAGAAAGATCAGATCCCTTCACCAGATAATTTACCAAATATTCAGAAATTTATTATTTCTGGAATTTTCGAAAGCGGGATGTCAATATATGATGACCTTAACGCTTATGTGAATATTACATCAGCACAAAATCTTTTTAATTTAGGGAATAACATTACCGGATATGATATTAAGCTTAAAGATGTAAATAAAATTGATAGTCTTACTAATTATCTCTCAAATAATTTAAAATTTCCTTATGCCGCTAGATCCATTTATGATATACATAGGAATATATTTACTTGGGTAGAACTTCAGAAGAAACCTGTCCCTATTATATTGGGTCTAATTATAATTGTTGCTGTTTTTAATATTATTGGGACATTATTAATGATTGTGCTTGAAAAAACTAATGCTATCGGAATTTTAAAAGCTCTTGGTGCTTCAAACAAACAAATAGTCTCTATTTTTTTATTACAAGGTGCTTACTTTGCAATCTTAGGTATAATAATAGGAAATATTTTAGCATTTACTCTAGACTATATCCAATACAATTTTAAGGTTATTAGTATTCCATCTTCAGTGTATTTTATGTCATCCGTTCCCGTTCATATTTCATTGTTTAATTTCATTATTGTATCTGCTTTAACTTTCCTTCTTTCTATCCTTGCATCAATTATACCCAGTATGATTGCTGCAAAAGTTCAGCCGGTTACAGCTCTAAGGTTTAATTGATGAATTTTGAGACATACATAGCAAAAAGATATTTAATATCAAAGCACAAGATTAATTTTATTACCATCATTTCCTTGATTTCTATAATTGGGATTGCAGTCGGTGTAGCTGCTCTAATAGTAGTTCTTTCAGTGTTCAACGGTTTTGGAAGCTTAGTACAATCTTATTTAATGAATATGGATCCGGACATTCGTATAGAAGTAATTTCAAGTCAGGGTTTTTATAAAGAAAGAGAAATCAATCCTATTCTAAAATCAATAAATGAAATTAATTATTATGCTCCGTATGTTAGCGGGAAAGTATTATCTTATTCCGGCGGGAATACTCAAGTAGTAAATCTCAAAGGTATTGACAAATCCCAGGGAAATAATATTTATGGTTTAAAAAAGTTTTTAGTTTTAGGTACTTATGATTTATCGGATATCGGAGGATTGCCGCATGCTGCTATTGGTCTTACGCTTTCTGATAGACTTGGGGCTTTTGTAGGAGATACAATTACAATAATTTCTCCTACTGGAATTGAGCAGTCCATTTCTCAATTTTCTATGCCTGAGACTCAGCGATTTCTAATAAGCGGAATATATAGCTCAAATAACAATGATTACGATGCAAGTTATATTTTTTGCGATTTGAGTTATGGTCAACGGCTGCTTGGATATAATGATAATTTCCAAGGATACGATATTAAGCTTGATAAATCGGATAATTCAGTAAAAGTAAAAAACATATTAGAGTCAAAACTTAGCAGCAATTTATACGACATAAATACATGGTATGACTTTCATAAAGAGCTTTATACAGTAATGCAAGTTGAGCGGTGGACAGCATATATTCTGCTTTGTTTAATAATTGTTGTTGCAAGTTTTAATACTCTTGGAACATTATCTATGTCAGTTATAGAAAAGAAACGTGATATTGGAATACTTCGTTCAATGGGGGCTTCAGAAAATTCTATACTAAAAATATTTATGTATGAAGGTTTACTAATAGGAATTATTGGCACGGTCACCGGTCTTGCATTGGGGTATTTTATTTGTTATTTGCAGATTCATTATAATATTTATCCTCTGGATCCTACAAGATACAAAATTGATTCTTTACCGGTTGCTTTAAAGTTATCTGATTTTTTCTTTGTTTCCGGGGCCTCTATGTTTCTATCTTTTATTGCATCTTTAATTCCGGCAAAGCAATCTTCAAAAGTTAATCCGCTTGAAGCTATCAAGTGGGAATAAGAAAAGAAAACCATTATGAATGATTTACATATTTTAGAGTCTGACGGTCTGGTAAAAACTTACCAGTCTAATAATAACAAATTGGAAATTCTTAAATCTGTTTCTATAGAAATATCTACCAATAAAATATCAGTTATAATCGGTGCATCAGGAGCCGGGAAAAGCACACTTTTGCATTTACTGGGCGGGTTAGATAGACCGGATAGCGGCAGAGTCCTATTTAAAGGCGAGAATATTTTTAATTTAAATGATGATAGATTAGCAAAATTCAGAAATAAAAATGCAGGTTTTGTATTTCAGTTTCACCACCTTTTGCCTGAATTTACAGCTTTGGAAAATGTTGCTATTCCTTTAATGATAGGCGGGAAATCATTCGAATTTTCTCAAGAAAAATCAAAAGAATTAATTGATTTAGTTGGACTTTCCTATCGCTCAAATCATAAACCATCTGAACTTTCCGGAGGAGAGCAGCAGCGAGTTGCCGTAGCGAGAGCGCTAGCAAATGATCCTTCAATAATATTTGCCGATGAACCTACTGGGAATCTTGATTCGACAAATAGCGAGTCAATAAATAAAATAATTGTCGATTTGCGGGATAAGTTCCAGAAAACATTCGTTATTGTAACTCATAACATTGAATTAGTAAAATTAGCCGATGAAGTATTTGAAATGAAAGACGGCAATTGTATTAAGAAATAAATTACTGCTTACTCAAATATTCAAAAAGCAACCTCACTCCAAATCCTGTCATATATTTATAAGTATAATTATTGTATTTGTGTGCTAATGCCGGACCGGCTATATCCAAATGTGCCCATGGAACTTTTTTATCAACAAAGTTTTCTAAAAACTTAGCAGCTGATATAGCGCCGCCCCACTTGCCCCCTATATTTTTTACATCAGCAACGTCACTTTTGTTAAGCATATTATAATCGTCCCATAATGGTAGTCTCCATAATCTCTCATGAGTAGAAATTCCAGCATCATATAAGCTTGCAGCTAATGACTCGTTTTTTGTAAACAGTCCGGCAGCAAATTCTCCTAACGCAACAACACAAGCACCGGTTAAAGTTGCTAAATCAATTATTACATCCGGTTTTAGTCTGGAAGCAAAATCCAAAGCATCGGATAAAATTACTCTTCCTTCAGCATCAGTATTATCAACTTCTATACTTTTTCCGGACGCTGTAATTATAATATCTCCCGGTCTCATTGATTTTCCGGACACCATGTTTTCAACTGCCGGAATTATTCCGTATATGTTTAAAGGCAGCTTTGCTTTTGCTGCACTTAAAATAGCACCTGCAACAGCTGCAGCTCCAGACATATCTGCTTTCATTTCGGACATATTAGCAGCCGGCTTTAAACTGATACCTCCTGAATCAAAAGTAACACCTTTACCAACTAATACTATCTTCTTTTTTGATTTTTTATTTTTTTGATTACCATTATATTCAATAATGATTAATCGGGGCGGATTATCGCTTCCCTTTCCGACAGCTATAATTCCTCCCATTTTTCTATTTTTAATTTCTATGTGATTTAAAACTTTTACGTTCACACCCGCTTCTCTTAATTCGCTAGAAATTCTTTTTGATAATTCGATAGGAGTAATTATTTCGGCAGGTTCATTTTGTAAATCACGCGCAAATTTTACGCCTTGTAATAATATCTTAGCTTTACTTAAAGCTGTG
>JAJYOQ010000147.1 GCA_021796135.1 Bacteroidota bacterium | reverse complement strand
TTGCATCTAGAATTTCAGTTATTTTTTCTTTAGATTGAATGCTACTGGTAGCTTTTACAACTTTTCCATCTTTATAATAAATTACAAAAGGGATACCTTGAAAGCTTCTGCACTCGGGAAGGTCTCTAATAACTTTAGCATCAGGAATATCAAATTCCATATCCGCAAACTTAACGTTTTTGTATTCGCTTTCGAGCTCTTCCATTGATCCGTATACAGGAATGCACATTGGTCCCATTCTGCCGCAGCAGATCATAACATTTTTGTTTTCCTGTAAAAGTTTTGCATGTTGTTGTTCTGATAAAATATGAGTTAAATTTGTTCGCAGCATTTTTTTTCCTTTTTTTCATGATATGATGTAAGAGATTCAAGAAGGATTCGGGATTGTTTGAAAAAATTTTTTTTAAGATTCTGAAACTAAAATGAATTGTTCTCATCTAACGGGAAATCACAAAAAGGATGTTTTATGCAAACTATAACACAACCAAAGGTTATCGTATTTACGACTCCTACATGTACTTATTGCAATAGTGCAAAAAGATATTTCCGCGAAAAGAATATTCGATTCACAGAAATTGACGTATCGCGTGATATGAGAGCTGCGGCAGATATGCAAAGAAGAACCGGTCAGATGGGTGTACCGGTTATATTAATTAACAATAGACCTATAATTGGGTTTGATGTAAATAAAATTAATTCATTATTAAACATAAAATAAGGAGCAAATCAGTATGAAAATTAAACCACTTGATGACCGGTTATTAGTTCAACCATTTGAAGAGGAAGAAAAAACTTCTTCAGGTCTATATATTCCCGATACCGCAAAAGAGAAACCTAGAATGGGAAAGGTCATTGCCGTAGGAACAGATGAGGATTTAAGAGAAAAAGTAAAAGAAGGCGATAAAGTTCTTTTCGCAAAATACGGCGGTGAAGAAGTTGAAGCCAACGGATTGACGCTTAAAATTCTTCAACGTGCTGATGTACTTGCTGTAGTAGAAGACTAACAAAAACAAATCTTTATAAAAGAGCTTCGTCAATAGGCGAAGCTTTTTATTTTTAAATTATATTGCTAACATTTATCATTATGAATGTTTTTCAATAAGAAGTTGAACTGCATATATAAGTAGAAAAATTCCAAATATTTTCTTGATTGCAAATTCAGGAAGTTTAACTACATAATCTGATGAGAAATAACTACCGATAAGAAAAGCTACAACCATAATTCCCGCTGCTTTCAAATCTACAAATCCTGCTTTATAATAATTTAGGACAGCTAAAATCCCAATTGGCGGAAGAAGCATAGCCAAAGAAGTTCCCTGTGCTTCTTTTTGTGAAAACCCTAAAATATATACCAGAGCAGGAATGATAACTATTCCACCGCCTAATCCTAACAAGCCGCTAAGCACACCTGCAACTAATCCAGTCAGCAGCAAATAAAATATATTCATATTGTTCCTTTATCGATTTTATTTTAGATTATAGGGAATATTCCCCGATTTGTTTTATCCTAATTTGGAAAAACTATTTTTTAAACTTTTCAAAGTTAAACAATCCTTATTTAAAATATATTAACTATTTAGATGCCTTTTTGCTGATATTAGAGTTTAATTTGATGTTGTGATATAGAAAAATTGAATTGAAATCCTTTTTTAGTTTAACGCATCCTACTTTATATTTGTTCAATAACTATTAAGTAAGGAAATTAGAGCATGAATGAAAGAGTTTATAATAACGGGATTGACAGACTACGTTCACCCGAACGAGTTGCCCGTTTGGAAGTTGACCGGGTTGTTGACATTTGTTTGAATGATAAAGCTATTCAATCAGTTTTAGATGTCGGAACGGGAAGCGGTCTATTTGCAGAAGCATTTCATAATAAAAATATAAAAGTAGCCGGGATTGATGTAAATCCTGATATGATAGAAGCTTTTAAAAAAATACTACCGGGCAGTGATGCACATATATCTCCGGCTGAAGAATTACCTTTTGCCAATTTATCTTTCGATATGATCTTCTATGGTGTTGTTTTTCATGAAGTTAATAATTATAAAAAAGTGCTGGAAGAAGCATATCGAGTAGCGCGCAGTTCCGCAGTTCTATTAGAATGGTCATATAAAACAGAGGATTTCGGTCCGCCTCTAGAGCACAGACTTAGTGAAGAATTTATTAAGAATTTGGCTAAAGAAGCCGGATTCGCAAAGGTTGAGGTAACTCCTCTAAAGAGTTTAGTATTATATAAACTTTATAAGTAAAAAGGAAAAAGTTAAAAGTAAAAAGAAAGATATTTTCCAATTACTTTTAACTTTATTTTTATTTGTGAGGATCGTTTTTTTCTATTAAATCTTTGGGCATTTGCACAGCAATAACCTTACCTTTTGCGCATATTTCTTGATTTGCGGAAACTGTTATTTCAGTAATAACTTTTCTTCCTTTTATTTCTATTATTTTTCCCCTTAATTCAAGTTCTACGCCTAGCGGAGTAGGACGCAAATAATCTACCTGCAGTGATGCAGTAACAAAACGAAAAGCCGGTAAAGTATCGGGTTCTCTACCTTCTGCTTTATAGGAAGCCAAAGCAGCGCTTCCTGTACCGTGGCAATCAATTAATGATGCAATTAAACCGCCATAGACATAATTGGGAATTGCAATATGGTAGGGTTTGGGCATAAAATGTGAGATAGTTTCGTCATTATCCCAAAAACTTTTTATTTGATGACCGTGTTCGTTTAATCTTCCACAACCGTAACAATAACTCAATTCCTCCGGGTAATAATCTTGAATTGCTTTCATCTTTAGACAAACTCCTTTTTAAAAATCAATTTGTTAATAATATCGAAAATTATTTTCCATTCAAAATTATGTTAAGGGAAAAGTTAAAAGCGAAGAAATTTTTAAAAAAACAAAAGGGAAACAACAATATTCTCCGAAATTAGTTGCTAATATCAATATTTGCGTGCAAATAATTATTGCGTTCAATTTCCCATGTAACAGACAAATGACAAGTCTTTTCTTTTTAATGCAAAAAAGCTTGAATTCAATACTCTATAGTTTGATTGCCAACGAAAGTTATTTGTATTGGCAAAGAATTTGATAATTATAAATATCAGAATTCTATCAATCATTTTTCATATGATAAGTTGCTATAGAAGCATTGATAGATTTAAGAAAAAAGATTTCTACATTATATATCATATTAGATAGAAACATAAAAACTGGAGTAGTCTTTGGATAACAAAATTTCCCGGCGTTCTTTTATAAAAATAGGCGGGACGGTAGGTGCCGGTGCAGCAATCGGAGTTTCCTCTTCCGCATCAAAAGTAAAAGCCGCAGTTAGAAACGAACCAAAAAGAATTGAAAGAATACCAAGCGTTTGCGAGCAATGTTTTTGGAGATGCGGTATAGTTGCCACAGTAGAAGACGGAGTTTTAAAAAATATTGAAGGCAATCCCCTTCACCCGAACAATCGAGGAAAAATATGTGCCCGCGGAAATGCGGGAGTTGCATTGGTTTATGAAACCGACAGGCTAAAAGGTCCAATGATTCGTGTCGGTGAAAGAGGAAGCGGGAAATGGAAAGAAATTTCATGGGACGAAGCCTTAGACTACACCGCAGAAAAGCTATCTAATGTTGCAAAGAAATACGGAATTGAATCAAACGCTTTGTTTTCTCATGGTGCATCCGGATATTTTATAACTGACATGTATAACTTTTGGGGTTCTCCAAATAGTGCGGCTCCCTCATTTGCACAGTGCAAAGGATCGCGAGATGTTGGTTATGAGTTAACCTATGGAGAAAATATTGGATCGCCGGAAAGAATTGACTTAGCCAATGCGAAAGTAATAGCTTTGATTGGGAGTCATCTAGGAGAGAATATTCACACCGGGCAAATGATTGATTTTACGGACGGAATTGCAAACGGGGCACAAGTTATTGCTGTAGATCCTCGATTTTCGACAGCAGCCAGTAAAGCTAAATGGTGGCTTCCAATTAAACCAGGCACAGACACAGCGCTTGTACTTGCATGGATAAATGTAATTATAAAAGAAAAGGGATACGACGAAAACTTTGTTAGGAATAATACAACCGGTTTTACAGAATTAGAAAAGCACGTAATAGATTTTACTCCCGAGTGGGCAGAAAAAATCACTGAAATACCGGCAGCAGTTATAAGAGAAACCGCTGAAGCAATGATAGCAGCCAAGCCTGCAGTATTAATTCATCCCGGACGTCATGTTGCATGGTACGGTAATGATGTTCAACGTGCAAGATCGATGGCAATACTTGCAGCTATTTTGGGCACATGGGGACAAAAGGGCGGATATTTCTTAAATTCTAAATTGCCGATAAGTTACAATGGATTAAATATACCCGATGCTCCCAAACCGAAGAGACAAAGAGTTGACGGGGCAGGTTACCGATATCCATTTGCTAATCCCGGCGAAGGATTAACTCAGGAATTAGTAAAAGCTACGATTTCGCAGCAGCCATATCCAATTAAATCATGGATGGTCTTCGGACAAAATATTTTTAACAGCATTCCCAATAAAAACGATACAAAAAAAGCAATTGATAATTTAGATTTTTATGCAGTTGTCGATGTACGTCCTACAGAACCAACATGGTATGCTGATATTATACTTCCCGAAGATACTTATTTAGAAAGATATGATTCTCTTATTACTGTTTCGGGATGGAAAGAGCAATATGTATCTTTAAGACAGCCGGTAGTTAAAAGACAATTCAATACAAAGCCAGGCTGGTGGATTGCAAAAGAAATCGGTAAAAGATTGGGACTAGCTGCATTTTACCCATATGATGACTATGAAGATGTAATAAAGTTTCAGTTAAAAGATTCGGGCGTATCATTTACTAAATTGAAAAAAGACGGGGTAGTAACTTTTCCTGCAAAGCCATATTTGGATAAAGGGGAGACTTATAAATTTAAGACAGCTGATAAAAAAGTTCAAATATATTCTAAAGAATTAAAAGATCTTGGATTTGATCCTCTGCCCGTTTATCAGCCAGTAAACGATCCGCCTAAAGGATATTTTAGATTAGTATACGGTTTGATGCCCGTGCATTCACACGGAAAAACAGAGAGCAATCCTTTTTTAAATACTATAATTTCCGAACCGCATTTATGGGTAAATGAGACTATCGGAAGAAGCATGGGATTACAAAATGAAGATGAAGTTATTGTTGAAAACCAGGATGGAATAAAGTCAGATAAAATAAAAATATTAATGACACCCGGAATGAGACCTGATGCAGTCTTTCTGCCTCACGGATTCGGAGGAAACGACAGAGGTCTGTTAAATTACACACGGAAGAATGTTTCGGATAATAATCTTATTTCCAAATATACGACAGATCCGATAAGTGGAGGGACGGGATTAAGGACTAATCATGTTAGAATTATTAAAGATAATAATATTCTTTCGCCCACAGTTGAAGTAAGCATGACCGGAGTAAGTGCAAATAAAGTATCCGGAGTTCAACAGCAAACAGAGCAAAACAAAACATTTAATATTCAGCCGAAGAAAAAACAATCGGCTATTAGGGAAGGGTGTTAGGAGAATAAGATGAGTAAATATGCGATGGTAATAGATATGGATCGATGCGTTGCATGCCATGCATGTGAAGTGGCTTGCCGTACGCATTATGATGTCCCTGTTCCATATTACCGAAATTGGGTACACGATTTACGTCCCGAAGGCGTTTATCCGGATATTAAAAAAGTCAGCTACGTAGGATTGTGCAATCATTGTGATGATGCCCCTTGTGTAAAGGCATGTCCGACCGGAGCGACATATAAGAGAGCAGACGGAATTGTTGTTGTAGACAAAGGTCTTTGTATCGGCTGCGGACTATGTGTTGAGGCATGCCCATACGGAGCCAGATACATAAATCCAAATAATGAAAAAGTTGATAAATGCGATTTCTGTGCCGACAGAATTAAAGATGGATTAGAGCCCGCATGCGTAGCCACATGCATAGCAAGCGCAAGAATTTTCGGTGATCTTGATGACCCTAATTCTAATGTAGCAAAACTTGTAGCAAACGGAGCGAAAGCAAATATTTCCGATAAAGTTAATGTAGGTCCGAATATTTATTATTTAGACAGTCATAATAATTTCCCTGTAGTTCAGGCAGCTTTTCCGCCAAAAATTCCCAATATGCCAACCCCTCAAAAATTATGGTCGAAGGTATTAAAGCCGATGTTTTATATAGCAATCGGTGCAACGTTCTTAGGGCAAATGGCAGCATTTGCAGCACAATTATTTAAAGGCGAAAGCGACATAAAGGAGTAATTTATGGGTAAAGGTGTAAGTAAATTAAATGAAGACATTGCCTTAGATCATGATCTTCTGAAAGGCGCCCGGCATTTATCATTTGAAGAAAAAAGAATCCTTGCAAACCGCGTTATGAAAAAACATGGAGTTGCGGGGGTTACACTTCACTGGGTGAATGCAATATCATGGTTTCTTCTGATCTTTACAGGAGTAGCGCTTCTATCCGCAAGTTATCTTCGTTTCGCACCGGAATGGTATATCAATATGATGGACGGAATTTTTGGCACCAGGAGTGCAATGCTTCACTTTCATATTGCAATGGGAGTTTTCTGGGTCAGCACACTTCTATTGTATGGTGTATTCGGTTACAAAAACTACGTACTTGATTTCATCAAACATGATTTAACAATTGATAAAGATGATATTAAATGGTTCCCGGCAAAAGCTCTGAATTTAATGGGCAAATTAAGCCATCACAAAATGCCTCCGCAGGGTGAATACAATGCCGGACAAAAAGCTTATGCTGTAGTAGTTGCGTTCAGCACAATAACATTAATGATTACCGGACCGATAATGGCATTTCATATCGGGCATCCAGCAATTATTCAGTGGGCAATGATGCTGCATTTTGTAGCCACAATGTCGGTATTTGCCGGAGTTTTTGTACATGTTTACATGGCGGCACTTTTCCCTGAAGAACGTCCGGCTTTCTTTTCGATGATTACAGGAAAAGTAAATGAACTGTATGCATATTTACACCACTATAAATGGTGGAAAGAAGTAAAAAATGACGAGCATGCATTTTTTTCAGAAGAACTTAAAAAAGACGGCATTCATTTACCGGAATTAGAAGAATGCAAAAATATTAAGGACCATCTATCTAAAGGTAAAATCTTTGACATAAGCGGAGATGAAATATGAAAAAGGAATTATGGAACCCAATTTTTGGCGGGGTAATGATTGGTATAGCAATGACATTAACATTCTTTATATCCGGTCGTGGGCTTGGCGTATCGGGAGCATTAACTGCAGTTGCTGCGTGGCTCCAAAATCTTTTTTTGCCGTCAGTAACTCAATCGAGTAAATATTTTTCAAAGCTTTTTGAAAACGGCGCCAATCCATTAGACGATTATTTAGTTTATATGGCAATCGGAATTTTAATCGGGAGTTTTATAGCAGGAATTGTTTCGGGCGACTCAAAGATCGAAGTATTAAAGGGACCCAATATTTCTAATAAAGGAAGATTGTGGTATGCGCTAGCAGGAGGAATCCTGGTCGGTTATGCAGCAAGAATGGCGAGGGGCTGTACAAGCGGTCAGGCGTTAGTAGGAGGGGCAGAACTCTCGGTGGGATCGTGGGCTTTTATGTTTTCAATTTTTGCAGGCGGTTTTGCCGTAGCATATTTTGTCAGGAGGCAATGGATATGATAGGACCATTAGTTAAAAATAGTATAATTTCAGGCGGAGTTAATACTGTTTTTGCAGTATTGATAGGAGTGTTATTCGGATATGCGCTGCAGCGTTCAGGATTTACCAATTCTAAAAAGATTGCAGGAGTATTTTATATGAAGGACGTTGACGTTCCCATTGTCATGTTCACAGCGATAGTAACCGCAGCAATCGGGCTATGGGGATTATCCTTGGTAGGTTTGATTGACTTAAACAAGTTTTATTTTTTGCCGTCATATTTGATACCCATGGTAGTTGGCGGGCTTATTTTTGGAGTAGGAATGGCTGTCGGCGGATTCTGTCCGGGCACATCTTTAGCATCGATGGTTACCGGAAAGATTGACGCTATGGTATTTGTGGGAGGATTTTTATTAGGCAGTTTAATCTTCGGAGATTTTTATCCTTTATGGGAAAAATTTTACAATTCTAATTCCAACGGAACCTGGAGAATAGATCAGCTTCTTAATATAAATGTTGGATTTGCAGTATTGTTAGTTACGCTCCTAGCTATTTTAGGAAGTCTGGGAATGAGGAAGCTTCAATATAAATTTTGGGGACAGAAATGATTAAGCTAAATAAAAAATCTTCACTTGTGGGGATAGGTTTACTTATAGCTATTTTATTAGCATTCTTTCCTACATCATCATTCATTAAGAATCCTTTTGTAGTTGAGGGACAATTAAAGCAGCAGAATTTTAATGAAGCTGGTATTTTTACAATTTCACCGTTTGATGCTGCAAATTTTTACTCTTATGATCAGACAAAATGTTATTGGATTGATTTAAGAGATTCCAAAGAATTTTCAAAGTCACATTTAAAAGCAGCCATAAACCAAACTTTCGATCAATTGCAAAATGCAAGCTGGAACGCAGACGATTTAGTTTTAGTTTATGGTAACAATACAAGTGATGCTCAAGATGCAGTTGCATATTTAAGACAGGTAAAAAATACAAGGGCTTATGCCATAAAAGGCGGGTATGATGCTGTTAAAAAATATTTAATTGACCCAATTGGCATTACAATCACCAGTCAAATGAGCGATAAGGATTTACAGACTCTTTTAGAACTAAGGAGTAAATTATCGGGGGATAAAGTATCTCAGACACAATCCATAGATAACTTAAAAAGCGGAAAATCAAAAGCGGTCCGGGAAGGATGCTAGTTTTAATTTTGAATTTTGAATGCTGAATTTTGAA
>JAJYOQ010000146.1 GCA_021796135.1 Bacteroidota bacterium | reverse complement strand
ATATCTGCTTAAAAATGTTTTGCACAATTTAGAATAGAAATGTCTAATAGATGCATTCCGCCAATACTGTATTTATAATTTGAATATTTATCAGCAAGGTCCAATGCTCTAGGATCATCAAGTGAAATTAAACCTTCGAAAACGGAACAGCGGATTATATTCCTAAATGAATTAAAATTTAAAGCCCTTTTGAGAATATCAAATGCACCAGGAAATTTACCTTCTCCAATTGCGTAAGCAGCGGCGCCTCTTACAAAATCATTATCCGAATCAAATATTTTCTTTTTTAAGAACTCTTCTACATTCTTATTTGGATACATTGCCAGATCTTTTATTGCTTCTGTTTGAACACGTGCATCTGCATCATTAGCTGCAAGCATAATAGGTAAAAAAGAACTATCACCGCCTATTTTTTTTAGACTTTGCACTGCATGCAATCGAACTCCATAATAATCATCACGAATTAAAACTCTTTTGAGTATAGGGATAGCCATTTCACCGTAAGAAGCAAGCGAATCCACTGCATCAATACGTCCTATAATATCATCATCATATTGTACCTGATAACAAATTTCCGCAAATGATTTTGGGAAAACTACCTGGCATAAAACCGGAATATTTTTATTAAAGAGGAGCATATCCGGTTTTTGGGGGCAATCAATTAAAAAAGTTTCCTTTTTCTTTGAAACGTTAATATTTTGTTTAATTAAATATTTCCCTGCCGTTATTTCAACAGGGATTTTAACATTAAAAAGACCTACAGCCGGTAATTGTTTTTGAATCTGGCTGACTGTTAAATAAACCTTTTTCTGCTGGTCATCAAATTTGTAACCTACTTTAAAGATTGGGAAACCTGCACCATAAATCCATTCGTTGAAAAACGAAGTAAGATCTTTGCCAGAAGATTCTTCCATTGATTTTTTAAAATCCTCAGTAGTAACCGTGCTATACTTATATTTTTGTACATAACTCTGAATTCCTTTTTTAAAGATCTTATCACCAAGATCAAACCTTAGGGTATTCAAAATGGCAGCTCCCCTTTCATAGCATTTATTTGCAGTCTCACCGAGTTCTACCGGAATGAAGTTATGCTGATAAGCTTTAATAGAATCCAGCGGTTGTTCTTTTAATTCAGTATTAAAATAAAGCTGATTTTCAGAATACCTTAAATATTTAAAATCATTTTTCCCAAATTGATGTAGATAATAAAGGTCGGTAAAATAAGTCGCAAAACTTTCATTGAGCCATATATGATCAAATGATTGACAAGTGAGTAAATCTCCGAACCATTGGTGAGCAAGTTCATGAGCAGTCAAATCATCAGGGATATAATTAGGAATAGATGATTTATCTTCAAGCAAGCGCATATTCAAGGTAGTAGCGGTTATATTTTCCATACCGCCATATTCAAAATCCTGGACAGTTGTCTGCGCATATCGTGAATATGGGTAGGGTGCAATATAGTTCGAATAAAATTCAATCATTTGAGGAGTACGCCCATAAAAATAATCTGTTTTATCAGCCCAATCCCGAGGGACATTATAATCTAGTTCCACCCCGCGTACGAAATCTTTTAATGTAACATAATTACCTATTATTATTGAAGTAAGGTAATTTGAATGAGGAGTGCTGCATTTCCAATCAAATGTCAGGGTATGGTCGTTATTATTCTCGTTCTTAAATACGAGTATTCCATTTGAAATAACTGTCAAGCTATCCGGGACAGTTGTAATAATTTCAGAAGTAAGCTTATCGTCCGGTAAATCATAAGCTAAATACCAATAGCGGTTTCCCAGATCTTCCCCCTGGCTCCATATATTATATTTCATTGTTGGGAATTCTTTTGAAGGTTTGAAAAAATACATGCCGTCTGTCGGAAAAGCCGTATAATTGATAATGATAGTTAAGCTATCACCCTGATTGAACGGTTTATTGAGCTTGATAAAAGTATTCTGGTCAGTTTGCCAAAAAGGAAGATTGTTACTCATAAAACTAACAGAATGGACTTTAATTGTTTTTGAATCAAGAATGAGTGTGTCAAAATTATTTTTAATAGGTGTAAAAGTAAATTCTTCATTTCCAATAACTTCAGAGCTATCAACATTAAATTTAAGATTAAGTTTTACATTTATTTGATCATAATTTCGAGTTTCGGGGTTAAGTACAGAAGAATTTTCAGATTGAGCATTTATTAATTTATTAGAAGCAATGATTAGGAATAAAGAGATAAAAATTATTCTATTGAAACTATTGTTCATTTGAAAGGCTCCTATTTTTTAGTAAGGGAAGGATTAATAATAGTATACAGCGATCTATATTGCCTCTATTACCATCCTAGCAGAAGTTACTTTGCCAAGAAATTTAGCATTTACTTCTGCTTGAAGAGCAGAAGCATCTTTTTCTACATAAGACAGATAGTGTTCAAGTGTTTCGCATTCATAATGCACAAGATAAGTAACTTCGTTAGACGTGTTTGTAGGAATGCGTAATTTATAAAATTTATGGTTGTTAAAATATCCTGTATGCAGAATATTAGGGATATGCACTTCCTTCATCCATTTGATCCATTCAGTTTCAACGTCTTTTTTCACTATTGCAGTAATGCTATAAATGAACATATTTACCTATTATTTTGGTTTTCAATTGGAAATAATGATTTTTCGCGTTTCAAACTTAGATTTTTTTTTAAATAAAAGCTAATGTCAATCTCCCCCATGCAAAACATTATAAATATTTTTTAATAAATAAACTTGCCACTCTATTTATCCACTTTCTTTTTATCCGGTACGGTATCTTTGGTTGTTGGCGTACTATTCTTATTAGTTTTACCGGAATTCTTATTAATTTTTGTTCTATTTTGATTCTTAATCTTCGGATTATTGTTTTGAATAACCGGCTTTTGAATTCTGCTTCCCGAAGAATTTCTTTGATTGTCAATAACCCTTTTTTGTTTATCTACAGCCTTGATATTTGGTGAATTATTTTCGGGTGGAGTTTGATTCCTAACCCGCGTTGATTCAATAGGGCGAGCCAATTTATTGGGGGTTGCAGAGCGCATTAACTCATTTACATTACCTGGGTTATTTATATTTTTATTTGATGTGTTAGTGTTTCTGTCAACAACAACACGAGCTCGAACTAATTCCCTTCCCCCTGATTTAATTTTTTCATTAACAACATTATTAACTGAGATTCTCTGTTTTGTAACATTTTCAATTGTACGTATATCCGGAGAACGGCTGCCTTCATTGTTTCTAATATGTGCAATAGCAGCATTATCTCGAGTGCGATATCGAGATACATTATTATCTATAAAATTTTGCTGAGGAACAACTACCCAATAATTTGGGGAGTCAGAATATAAATGCGAATTGAGAAATCCGGGAGAAGGTTGAGGAGCCCAACCTATATATCCATTCTGATCAAACCAATTAACATTAGCCGGGACCCACTGATAAGTCGGTACCCAAATCCAGCCATATTGAGGATCATTATCCCAATAGCCATAATGATAAACTACCCAGCCAAAAGGTTCGTAAGAATCCCACATCCAACCGTAAGATGTCCAAACCCAATGACCGTCAGAATAAGGCTGCCAATCAGCAGAAACATTCGGCTGCCAAACCGTCCCTAAGTCTTGTACATCTACCCATTGTCCATATCCATCAAGTTGGCCAAAAGTACCACTCGGAGAATTTTGGACAGAAGAATTTTGAGAAGTATAGCAGGATGGCAAAAATAATAATAGTGTTACAGGAATAATTAGAGAAGATATCTTTTTCATTTTAATTCCTTTTTTTGTTCATGAATAAATATCATAACCAAGAAATAGCAATATTAAATTAATTACACAGCTTTAGAAATTTCCTGATCTTTATATTGGAGCTGATAGAGTCTATAATAAATTCCTTTATTTGCTAGTAATTCTTGATGATTACCGATTTCCCTAATTTCGCCTTTATGCATAACGATTATTTTATCTGCACTCTGGATAGTTGATAACCGATGAGCAATAACGATTGCAGTTCTACCTACAAGAAGCTTTTCAATTGCTTTTTGAATTATTATTTCAGTTTCAGTATCAACGCTCGAAGTTGCCTCATCCAGTATCAGGATATGCGGGTCATAAGCCAGAGCCCGCGCGAAAGAGATTAATTGCTTTTGCCCGACGCTTAAAGTTGAGCCGCGTTCCTTAACAATTTCATCATATTTATTTGGTAATAAATCAATAAATCTATCGGCACCGACTAGTTTAGCAGCTTCCTGAATTTTTTCTATTGAGATTGAATCATTGTTCATACTTATATTAGATTTAATTGAACCTGAGAAAAGATATACATCCTGAAGCACAATAGAAATATATTTTCTTAACTCCTTTTTATCTAAAGTCTTAATATCAATTCCATCCACAAATATTTTCCCTTTTTGAATATCGTAAAAACGAGTAAGAATATTTATCAAGCTAGTTTTCCCCGCTCCTGTATGTCCTACTATTGCTACAGTTTCCCCGGGGTTAATATTCAAAGAAATATTCTTCAGGACGTATTCATCCTTATTATAGGCAAACCAAACATCCTTAAATTCTATTTTGCCTTGTACTTCTTTTAATTCTACCGGCTTATCAGGATTAAGAACAAATGTACTATTATCCATTAATTTGAATATTCTCTCTGAAGATGCCATAGCAGTCTGAAGAATATTATATTTTTCAGAAAGGTCCCTGATGGGTCTGAAAAACATTTCAGTATATTGTACAAAAGCAACAAGGACACCAAGAGATAAACTGCTTCTGATAATTTCTCCGCCGCCATACCAAATAATTAATGCAGTTGCCGTAGAGCTTAATAATTCCACGCTAGGATAGAAAATAGAATAATATAAATTAGATTTTATATTTGCATTACGGTATTCCTTATTGATATCCAGAAATTTGTGAATTTCATCTTTTTCTTTATGGAATATTTGCACAATGCTCATTCCTGTAATATGTTCCTGCATATAAGAATTAAGTCTTGCGAGGTGGAGACGAACATTCCTATAAGATCCTCTTACTTTTTTTCTAAATAAAAATGTAACATAGACTAAAATTGGAAGAACTGACATCGTTACTAATGAAAGTTTTACATCCATAAAGAACATAAAAGCAAGAATCCAAAGTACAATGAAAACATCACTGAACACCATAACGATCCCGGAAGAAAAAAGATCATTTAACGATTCAATGTCATTAGTAACCCTGGTAACAATTCTTCCAATTGGAGTTTTATCAAAGAACCTCAGAGCAAGTTTTTGAGTATGTTCGAATAATTGATTTCGGAGATCAAAGATAGTTTTTTGACCAAGATATTGAGTATAATAAGTAAGAAAATATTGAATAATTGCTTGAAATATAAGTGAGCCGAAAAGCATTAAACTAATAACAAAAAGTCCATGGTAGTTTGAATGCGCAATATATTTATCTATTGCAATTTTTGTTAAATATGGCCGAAGCGGACCAAGAGCGGCTACAATAATATTCAGGAAAATAGCAGATATAACATATTTCTTATAGGGCTTAACATAGCCCAATAAGCGGCGCATTAATTTAGCGTCATAAGCCTTACCTAAGATTTCGTCTTCGATATTTTCTTGAGACATAATTAAATTACCTTATAATAAATTTTACTGCAAAACATGATTTTGTCAATATCCTTAGTTGTAGATTTAGGGAATGCTATAATATTTTTTAACATTTTATTATCTTAATTTAACTCTTCTAATTCTTTTTCAAGAAGTTGTTTATAATGCAGGTCGGCATAAATACCGCCTAAAGAGATGAGTTTCTCATGAGTTCCTTCTTCAATAATTTTTCCTTTTGAAAGAACAACAATTTTATCAGCATCCTTGACTGTAGAAATCCTATGACTAATAATTATGCTAGTTCTGCCTTTCATAAATTTCTTTAAATTTTTTAATATTTCTTCTTCAGTGTTTGTATCTACAGCTGAGAAAGAATCGTCAAGAATAAGTATCTTAGGATCTATAGCAACTGCCCTTGCAAGGCATGCTCTTTGCTTTTGTCCGCCTGAAAGTGTTATACCTCTTTCACCCATAATTGTTTCATAACCTTGAGGAAATGTTTCGACATCCTTATCAAAGTGAGCAATCTTTGATGATTCTAGAACTTTATCCTTGTTAAAATTTCTTAAACCATAAGTAATATTATTAGCTATACTATCTGAGAATAAAAATGATTCCTGCTGAACAATTCCTATTTTTGTTCTTAAAATTTGCAAAGGAATTGATTTCACATTTTTCCCGTCAATAAGGACTTCACCCGAAGAGCAATCATAAAGGCGCGGTAGTAAATTGATAAGTGAAGTTTTTCCTTCACCTGTATATCCCATAATTGCAAGTGTCGTGCCCGGAGGAATTATTAAATTAATATTGTTTAATACATAAGGAGAATTTTCATTATATTGAAATGAAACATTTTTGAATTCAATTGCACCCGATATATCAATTTTTGAATGGTCAGTTGATTCATTATCTTCGATTTCGTATGGTTCAGATAAAATTTTATTCAGACGTTTCATACTAGCTTCAGCTTGTTGAACCATATTGATAACCCATCCAAAGGCAATCATCGGCCAAGTTAAGATTCCCAAATAAGCTATAAATGCAGTCAGGTCACCGAGATTCAAAGAGCCATGGATTATCTTAATACCTCCGAGCCAAATAACAATTATTACAGAAAGTCCTGTAATTAAGAATAGTACCGGCTGCAAATAGGCTTGAATTTTTATCATATCCATATTACGCAGTAAAAAATCTTTACTTAATTTCCGGAATTCCTTTATTTCATTTTCTTCGCGGACATAAGATTTAATAACACGGATTCCGGAAAAATTTTCCTGTGCCTTTGTAGTAAGCTCCGAGAATTTTTCTTGAATAAGGGTAAATTTTTCGTGAATCAATTTTCCGATTTTATAGACTATAACCGAAAGAAGCGGTAGGGGAAGCAAAGAATAAAAAGTCAAACTTGCATTTAGAGAAATCATTACCGCAACTACAATAATTAACCGGATAAAAGTATCAGCCGAATACATAACTGCAGGTCCAAGGAATGACCGCACCGCATTAACATCATTCGTTGCATGAGCCATTACATTGCCGGTTGAATTATTCTGGAAATAGCGCAGCGGTAATTTTTGAATATGCGTCCAAAAATCTTCTCTTAGATCATATTCGATTTCCCTGGAAACGACAATAATCATTTGTCTAATTAAATATCGGAAGAAGCCTGCAAATATTGAAGCGGCAACTATTTCAATCGAATAATGAAAGAGTGTACTGATAGAGACCTTGACGACCAGTGAGTTGATCGCATTTTTAATTATTATAGGTATATATATAGATCCGGCATTTGACAAAATTATAAATAAAATGCCTAAGAATAATTTTGATTTATATCTTACAAAATATTTTTTAAGGGCAAATAAATTTTTCATAATATTAATATTAATTAACTAAGATTATCCATTCTGCATAAAGGATAATTTTAAAAAAAGTTTTTTTAGACAAAAAATTATTCGATTATCTCAAAACCAGTATATTTCTGCAGTACTTTAGGAACGATTATTTTGCCTTCGGGAGTTTGATAATTTTCCAATATTGAAACCATCAGCCGGCTGGTTGCTAATCCCGAACCATTTAATGTATGAACAAACTCAGGTTTTTTAGTTGTTTCATTTCGAAATCGAATATTTGCGCGCCGCGCCTGAAAATTTTCAAAATTACTGCACGAAGAAGCTTCTAACCATCGATTTTCAGCCGGAGACCAAGTTTCAATGTCATAACATTTAGCTGCAGAAAAACTTAAATCTCCCGTACACAACAATAAAATTCTATAGGGGATTTGCAGTGCTTGAAGTATATCCTCAGCATCAACTACTAATTTTTCTAATTCATTGTAAGAATTTTCGGGCTTAACAAACTTTACCATTTCGACTTTATTAAACTGATGCACACGCAGAAATCCTTTTGATTCCTTACCATAAGATCCGGCTTCCCTTCTAAAGCATGGAGAATATCCGGCATATTTTATAGGCAAGTCTTTTTCATTTAGAATTTCACCCCTATGAATATTTGTAATCGGAACTTCAGCAGTAGGAATCGGATATAAACCATCTTTTTCAATAAAATACATATCATCTTCCATTTTAGGAATTTGTCCAGTACCCTCCATTGATTCCCGGTTAACAAGAATCGGAGGCATAATTTCCGAATAACCATGATGAGTCAAATGAAAATCAAGCATAAAGTTTATTAAAGCTCTTTCAAGAGTAGCTCCTTTTTCAAAATAAAGCGGAAAACCTGAGCCTGCGATTTTCGTACCTCTTTCAAAATCCAAAATTTTTAATTTCTTTCCCAGTTCAATATGATCTAGAATTTTGAAATCATTTTTAAAAGAAAAATTTACCGGAAGCCATTGTTTAGTTTCGACATTATTTTCAGCCGATTTTCCCACCGGGACAGAGCTGTGCGCAATATTTGGAGTATTACGTAAAATTTTCTCTAAGAGGTTTTCCACTTCGCGAATTTTTTCATCCAATGAAGTAATCTGATCTGAAACTAATTTCATCTCAGCAAGAACTTGTGCAGGATCTTCCCCAGCTTTTTTCATAACGGGAATTTTGGCTGATGCACTATTTCTTTTTGATTTCAGATCATCAGTTTGCAATATTAATGCTCGTCGTTCTTCGTCAATCGACAAAATATCGTCAACAACATCAACTGAATTTTTATTTAATAAACCCTGTCTAACAAGAAGCGGATTTTCTCTTATTAACTTAATATCCAACATTAAAACCTCAAATATTTAAAAAGAATATAATTTTAAAGGAAATACTATCTCCTATTTCGTTTTGTATTTTTAATTATTATAGGTATATATATAGA
>JAJYOQ010000145.1 GCA_021796135.1 Bacteroidota bacterium | reverse complement strand
CGAGCCGCTTTTCCCGATAAGAAAACAGAATTCATTCTGTTCTAAATTAAAGTTTAAATCAGAAAAAACCGGTTGATTCGGGTAGTTATATTCGACGTTCTTAAATGAAAGTATCATAATATTTTCAGCTTAACATTACTCTATTTTTTATAATTTTCTCAGCATAATAATAAGCTTGTAAAAGACTCGATTCAGAGGCAATGTTATCTCCTGCTATGTCAAATGCTGTTCCATGATCAGGCGAGGTTCTCACCAATGGTAATCCGGCAGTATAATTTACCCCTTTCTCAAAATTTAATAACTTAAACGGAATTAATATTTGATCATGATAGAGACCAAGGACTAAGTCATAATTTAGGAAAAGTTTATTAGCAAAAAAAGCATCAGAGGAAAAGGTCCCATTAAAATATTTAGAATATTTTTTCTCGTTTATAATAGGGTTAATGATTTCTTCTTCTTCATTTCCTATGAATCCATTTTCACCGGCATGAGGATTAAGTCCAAGCACTGCAATTTTGGGTGATAATATTCTCAGATCGATTTTTAGTAAATTGAAAACAATATCAAATTTTTCCCGAAGTATTTTTTTTGTTATCATACCGGGAACTTTTTTAAGCGGTTCATGAATAGTAATAAGTGCTGCATTCATTTTGTGAGAAAGGAATGTCATTGCATATAATCTTGTTTTACACCAGTGTGCATACAATTCAGTATGACCCGGGAAGTTGATGCCGGCAATTTTTAGAGCAGTTTTTGAAATAGGGGCGGTAATTATCCCATCTATTAATTTTTTTCTTGATAATTCGAAAGAAAGTTTAATAGCATTATATGCCGCTAATCCACTTTCAGAAGTTGGTTTTCCCAAATTTTGAGGGACTTTGCCAATATCTATGATTTGTATTTTTTTATTTCCAATTTGCCCCGCATTATCGCTAATCTCATAATCAAAATTTACCGGATTCTTTTTTATGACTGATAGGAACACATTAGCAGGACAGATAAAGGAGAAAGAGCTTTGATTTCTTGTATATAGTTTATTCAAAGTTTTAACGACAATTTCAGGACCTATCCCATTTATATCGCCGCAAGTAAATACATATTTTTTCATTATGACTTGGTAATCTGCTAATACTATTTTATTTCAAAATTTCCGTCAGAATAAGGCGGCAAATATTAAATAATAAAAAAATATTCGTAAATGAGCAAAGAATACTTAGCAAAATATAATTACTAGCTATTCATATTATTAAGGAAATCTTTATTGTTCTTAGTGCCTCTAATTTTGTCGAGTAAGAAATCCATAGCTTCAACCGGACTAAAGTCACTCAAAATTTTTCTCAATATCCAAACTTTAGCTATTTCGTCTTCTTTCATCAATAGGTCTTCTCGACGTGTTCCGGAGCGATTAACATCAATAGCAGGGAAAATTCTTCTATCACTAAGATCGCGATTTAGAACAAGTTCCATATTACCGGTACCTTTAAACTCCTCAAAGATTACATCATCCATTCTGCTTCCGGTATCAATTAATGCAGTTGCAATAATAGTTAAACTGCCTCCGTCTTCTGTATTTCTTGCCGCGCCGAAAAATCTTTTCGGTTTATGCAATGCATTGGCATCAACACCTCCGGAAAGAATTCTGCCGCTATGAGGGACAACAATATTGTGAGCTCTGGCTAATCTGGTTATGCTGTCTAATAAAATTACTACATCTTCTTTTGCTTCAACCAGCCTTTTAGCTTTTTCAATAACCATATCTGCGACTTGCACATGGCGTTCAGGCGGCTCATCAAAAGTGGAGCTTATTACTTCGGCTTTAACCGATCTTTCCATATCTGTAACTTCTTCGGGTCGTTCATCAATTAAAAGGATTATCAATTTTATTTCAGGGTGATTTCTGGTAATCGAATTTGCAATTTTTTGAAGCAGGATTGTTTTACCGCTTTTAGGAGGAGATACGATTAATCCGCGCTGTCCTTTTCCAATCGGAGAAAGTAAATCCATTATTCTCATCGAATATTCACCCGGTGCAGATTCAATATTTATTCTTCTGGTTGGATAGACCGGTACTAGATTATCAAACAAAGTTCTTTCTCTAATGCCTTCAGGTTCAAGACCATTGACTGCCTCAACACGCAAAAGTGCAAAAAATCGTTCTCCTTCTTTTGGAGGACGCACTTGCCCGCTAACAAAATCACCTGTTCGCAAACTAAATTTTTTAATTTGTGAAGGGGAAACATATATATCATCAGGGGAAGGCAGGTAGTTATAGTCTGATGATCTTAAGAATCCGTATCCATCAGGCAAAACCTCTAGAACTCCTTTTGAAAAGGTAAGTCCGTCTTTTGCTGTTTGAGCTTCAAGGATTTTGAAGATAAGCTCTTGTTTTCTCAGGTCACTATACCCGGCAATATTTAATTCTTTGGCAATTGAATTTAGCTCAACAATTTTCTTTGATTTGAGCTCTGAAATATCCATTGGCATTTTAGTCGTCCTATTATATTATGATGAGATTATTTTTGGTTTGATATTTTTAAATACACTATTTACTAAAGATTTATACGGTATAATCAAAACGAGGATTATTTTCTAATTCACACTTTATTTTGTTGAAAGGAACAAGAGGTATGTTCCAAACATAACGTTAATAAAAAAGAATGTCAAGAGCTTATTTATATTGGACTAAAGATTTTATTTGTCCAAGGAGGTACATACTTCCTGCTACGACCAGACAAAAATTCTCATCTTTTTTCTTAAAATTTTCTACGAATTCAGCAGGATTCTTTTCATCAATAACATTTATAGAAAGATTTTCAGAAATTTTATGAAGATCCTCTAATTTGCAGGAACGTTCATTATCCACTGCAGTAATATGAATTTCATCAAAACTATCTTTCAGTAAAAGTAAAATTTGATCGACCGCTTTATCTTTCATAACACCAAAGAGAAGGAACTTTCTTTTATATATACCTGAATTCTTATTGAATTCTTCAATAAAATTATGAATACTTTCGGGATTATGAGCAGAGTCAAATATAATATCAGGTTTTTTACTGAAAAATTCATATCTGCCTTGAATTCCTGTGTTAGATATAACATTTTTAATACCATGCTCTATTGCTCTAAAATTATCAATTTCTAAAGTCTTAGAAACTGAAAGAGCAGCTAGAGCAGCATTATACTTTTGGTACTTGCCCAGAAGAGGCATCCTAAAATCATCAATTTCAAGTTCTTCAGTATAAAGTTCTAAATAACCTCCCTTTTCAATTACATAATCTTCAATTCTAAATAAAAAACTTTCAGTCTCGCTACATTTTTTTTCAATTACATTGTATGCATCTGCAGGAAGTTTGCCTGTAAAGACATGAGAATGCTTTTTAATTATTGCAGCTTTTTCGGAAGCAATTTCCTTAATTGTACTGCCGAGAATATTTGTGTGTTCAAGACTAATGGAAGTTATAACTACATTTCCAGGTTTGACAACATTAGTAGCGTCGAGACGACCTCCGAGACCGGTCTCGATTACAGCATAATCCACTTTTTGGTCTGCAAAATATTGGAAAGCAAGTGCAGTAGTCACTTCAAAAAAAGTTAACTTGTTATCATCAATAAACTTTTCATTAGAAGAAATAAATTCCGCTACAATAGAATCCGGAATTTGCACATTATTAATCTTTATTCTTTCATTAAATCTGACAAAATGCGGAGATGTATACAGCCCAACAGAATATCCTAGCTCCATTAACATACTTGCTATAAAAGAAGAAGTGCTCCCCTTTCCGTTCGAACCCGCAATATGAAAGGTCTTTAATTTTAATTGGGGATTACTTAGCTCATCCATAAACTTCGTGATATTTTCAAGCCCAAGCTTAATTCCGAAAGAATGGAGAGAAAAAAGTTTTTTTAGTGATTGTTCAATATTCATTTCAGGATATATGATCCGGTTATTTGGGAAATATTTTTTATTCCGTATTGAAGACAATATTGTTCTAAACCATCAATAATTTGAATTGCAGCATACGGATTAACAAAATTTACAGTTCCAAGTTGAATTGCAGAAGATCCCGCAATCATAAATTCTATAACATCCTGCCAATTCGAAATGCCGCCAATTCCGATTATCGGAATATCTACTTTTTGACTTATTTCAAGTACTTTTGCCAATGCAACAGGTTTAATTGCAGGGCCAGACAGTCCACCCGTAACATTGTAAATTTTTGGTCGTCTAGTAAAAATATTAAAAGATGTCCCGACAAGAGTGTTAATAGCCGAAACAGCATCACCGCCTTCTTCTTTTACAACCTTTGCAAATTCGGAAATATAAGAGACATTCGGAGATAATTTTATTATAACCGGTTTTTTGGTTACTGCTTTTACTTTTCCGGTAATTTTCCCAACGGAATTAATATCATTTCCGAATTGCAAACCGCCTTCTTTTACATTTGGGCAGGAGACATTGATTTCAAATGCTGATATAGAATCTTCCTGTGTTAATATTTTAGTGCATTCGATATATTCTTCTATCGAGCTTGCAGCGATATTACAAATAAGCGGGACATCAAATTGCTTGAGAAAAGGAATTTTTTCTTTTAGAAATACTTCTACACCAACATTAGCAAGCCCAATCGCATTAAGCATACCCGCAGGAGTTTCAACTATACGCTGAGGAGGATTTCCTTTACGAGGTTTTAGACTAAGTGATTTAGTAACAATACCGCCGATTTTATTTAAATCGATATGTTCAGACATTTCATTGCCATAGCCAACAGTGCCCGAGGCTAATAATATGGGATTTCTAAGTTTTAATTGACCAATTGAAATACTTAGGTCGATATTGTTCATATTAAAATATCCTTAATATTAAAAACCGGACCATCTTTGCAAACAAGTAAATATTTATTACTATCAGCAGTTGACTCAATCGGACAGCCCTGACAAATTCCAAAACCGCAAGCCATTGCACTTTCGGTAGAGACTTCACAATCAAAATTATTTTTAACACAAAATTCTTTTAAAGCTCTCAACATTGGGTTAGGGCCGCAAGAGAATATTTTTATATTATTTTCTTTAAGTGTTTTAATATTTCTGTTTAGCAAGTCAATAACTGTCCCTTTAAATCCAAATGATCCGTCATCCGTAGAAATAAATGTATTGTTCATTCCATAGGTAATAACATCCGATTCAGATTTTCCTCCAATAAAAGAATAAATATTTTTTCCCAGTGCGCTGATTTCCTTTGTAAAATATGGGAAAGGAGCTGCTCCCAGTCCTCCTGCAACTATAATGGCAGTATCAAAATTACCTTCGATTTTGAATCCATGTCCAAGCGGTCCAAGGATATCCAATTCTTCGCCGATTTTCTTATGTGCTAATATTTTAGTCCCTTCTCCGAGAATATTAAACATTATATATATAAATTTTTCTTCCACATCACAAACGCTAAATGGGCGTCGGAGTAAAGGGAAAAAGTTATCAGATACTTTTATGTTTAAAAATTGACCGGGCTTAATTGCAGAAGCAATTTGTGGAGAATAAATTTTAAGCAGATGAATATTATTTTCAATTTTTATTATTTCTTCAACAAATGATTTTGAAGTCAACAAAATAGTTCCTTATACGATAATAACATAATTGGTTTATTTAATCAGATATATCAGAGATGCTCATTTAGCTTATTGATCTTTAAATAGTCAACTACTTTTTTGACATCTTGGCTATTATCTCTTCTGCAAATAAGTAATGCATCTTTAGTATTAATTATAATTAGATTCTCAACCCCGATAGCTGCGGTAAATTTTTCAGGTGAATATATAAATGAGTCTGAAGTAGCATCTAAAAAGACGTTCCCATTAACTGCATTACCATTGTCGGTTTTTTGAGATAATTGATAAACCTCTTCCCAACTCCCCACATCGCTCCATGAGAATTCACCTTTAGTCAGAAAGACTTTATTCGATTTTTCCATAATGCCATAATCAATTGAAACGCTTCTAAGCATTCCGTAGACATTAGTTAATGTTTCATTATATTTAGAAGAATTGATTTCACTACTTATTTTATCAAGCCCTTCATATAAGTCAGGCAAAAATGACTTTATTTCTTCTAATATAACATCAACACGCCAGATAAACATTCCGCTGTTCCAGTAAAAGTCACCACTTTCCAAAAATCTAACGGCAGTAGCATAATTAGGCTTCTCTGCAAAAGTTAAAACCTTAGATATATTTTCGGAAATTTCCGTTTCATTTATCTGGATATACCCATAGCCGGTTTCAGGTCTTGTCGGTTTTATTCCAATAGTAACCAGACCTTTAGAGTAATAAGCGAAATCAGCCGCTTTCATAATCGTCTTATCAAAAAGTTCTTTATCTTTAATAATATGATCTGCCGGAAGTACAAGTGTAACAGCATCTTTTACTTTATTTTTGATGATTACTGATGCAAGCCCAATGCATGCCGCAGTATTTCGCCCGAATGGCTCTTCAATAATATTTTCGGCAGGAATGTCTTTTAACTGATTTAATATTTCATCCCTTTGAATTTTATTAGTTACAATAAAAATATTTTCTTTTCTGACTATATCTTTAAGTCTATTGACAGTATCCTGTATCATAGTATTTTCACCGAAAATCTTCAATAATTGTTTCGGAGTTTTTTCTTTACTCCTCGGCCAAAATCTAGAACCGACACCACCAGCCATAATTACGGCAAAAACTTCCATTAGCTATCTTCCTTAATTTTTATAGATTGTATTTCTCTCCCAAACTCTTCAGCTTTATTTAGATAATTAGATATATCAACTTCTTTACCGCGGACAAGTGCGACAATTACTATAAGGCATGCTCTGATAGATTCAATTATGTTTTTATTTTGGGTCAAATCATGATTTTTTAGAAGGAGCAATGCTTTAGAAACAATCCAATGCATATTTGCTATAATATCAAAATTTTTTTTCGCTGAATTATCACCATTATATTTCATCAATTTTGCTAAAGATATAAGTTCTTCATCATTAAGTTCTGCTTTGCCGATTTGTTTAAGGAGACTATCAATCGGCTTAATTGATTTTAGTATTTCAGATTCATAGTTTTGAAAAAAAATGTCATCGTCATCTTTATCATCTTCCAGAATTAATTTTTCTTTTAATTTCTTATTTTCAGATTCTTCGAAAATTGAATCGTCAGATTTGCGCCTTGATAAGTCAATACTAATTCCATTCCCATTTGGCGAGGGCGCATTCACATTCTGGTTAATAGTTACTTCATCTTCAGGTTTATAGTTCAATTTTTCTAAAGCTGATTTAAAGGTGATCGGATTAACCATATCAAGCATATGGCTTAAATCTTTTATTAAAAATTGGCTATGTTCCTTAAATTTATCTGAAAGTTTAATTACGTCAATCTGCGATTGATTAAGATAGGAATAAATTTCATTCAGCCTAATTGCAAAAGTCGAAAGTTCTGTAATTTTCTTCATACTTTTAAAGTCTGATTCAAGATTATCAGATTTAGCAATTGTTTCTCTTAAAAGGGCGACTATTTCAATTTTTTGCGTACTTAGTCTTAGGTTATTTGAAGCAGCCGAGATACATTGGATAATATATTGTTTTGTTAATTCCATTTACTTTACATAAGTCCTTGGTACACGTTTACTAATACCACAGATAATTTCATAAGGTATAGTCCTCAAAATTTGCGCCCAATCCCAGGCATCAATTTTAGATTTTCCTTCTTTGCCCAGAATAGTAACTTTATCTCCAATGTTAATATTTGAGTTTCCTATATCAAACATTATTCTATCCATAGTTACCGTTCCAATCTGCCTATACACCTTACCATTAATAATAGCACTTGCGAAATTACTTAAATTACGATTAAAACCATCAGCATAGCCAATTGGGACAGAAATAATTTTTGTAATTTTAGAAGATTTAAATTTCCTTCCATAACTTACAGTTTCCCCTTTCGAAATTCTTTTTACGCTACTAACTATAGATATTATTGACATAACCGGATTGGATTTTATTGTTTTTGGAATTTCCATCGAAGGATAATAACCGTATAATAAAATTCCGGGTCTTACCATGTCAAGATATGATTCAGCCAAATTTAAAATTGCACCGCTATTGGCTGCATGGGCCAATCCATAATTAATTTTAGACATATTAAGATATTGCAGAATATCTTTAAACTTTTTAAGCTGATCATTAGCAAAAGTACTATTTTTTTCATCTGATGTAGCAAAGTGAGTATATAAACCATCAATAATAAAATATTTTGATGAAGAAACTTTTTTAATAAACTCGATAGCATTTGGAATATCAACGCCTAATCTATTCATTCCAGTATCAATTTTAATGTGAACTTTAATTTTATCGGCAAATGATAATCTTTTTTTAGCTTTCAAAAGAATTTTAAGATGAAGCTCAGTAAACACAGTAGGTATTAAATCATATTTCAAAACTGATTCCGCCTGCTCGTTATTGATAGGATCGAAGACAAGAATTGGCTGATCAACTTTCAATTCACGAAGTTCAACTGCTTCTTCAGGAAAGGCGACTGCATAATAATCGGGTTTATCTTTCCCCAAGGAATTCAATGACCTAGTAACCTGATCAACTCCATGACCATAGGCATCAGCTTTGACCACTGCCATCACCTTTTTGCCGTTGATTCTTCGGCGAATGGATAAATAATTATTTTTTAGATCAGATAAATTAATCTCTGCAAAAGTAGAGCGCATCAGAATTTTGTTAAATTGTTAATAAAAATATAGTTTTAATGGAAATTATAATCAATTAAAACTTAACCATTGATTAAATAATTATTTATTACTCTTTATATAATACATTTCTACTAATATTGAAATATATCTTCTCTTATGTGAGAATCTAAATTAGCCAAACATCTTAATATTGAAAAAGTTGAGCCAAAATTTTACTGACATTCTTACTTCTTGAAATCAAATGTAATAATTAAAGGTTGGCATATATATTGTTTTAGTTTAGACGATTTTACTATATTAATTAAAATTAATATATACT
>JAJYOQ010000144.1 GCA_021796135.1 Bacteroidota bacterium | reverse complement strand
CTTTGCTAACTCTTCTTTGAAGTAACCGCTGTAAAATTGGAGAAGATTCTTTTTACATCTTCACTTTTGCATTTTGGACAGGCGAAAGATTTTGTCTTTAAGTATTCTGATATCGACATCTGCACGCCGAATTTTTCATTGCACTTACTGCATTTGAATTCATAGGTAGGCATAGTTGCATCCTCCATGAATTAATAATCACCATTCAAACGAACAATATGCTGTACCCCCAAAATTGGACAAAAAAATAGGATAATTTAATGTGGTAAAAAAAGGAGCCACAGAATGTCCAGAGCAAGAAAAACGTTCAGCAGTGAATTCAAAGCAAAGGTAGCAATTGGAAGCTATCAAGGGTTACAAAAGTATGAATGAAATAGCCAAGGAATACGAAGTTCATCCCAATGCAGTTGGCAACTGGAAAAAAGAAGTATTGGAAAGTTTACCGGAGATATTCAATCACCAACGAGGCCCAAGAGCAGAAGTAAATTCTGAATTGATAGACCAGCTTTATAAACAAATAGGCAAACAGCAAGTAGAGTTGGACTGGCTTAAAAAAAAACTTAACACTGTCGCTTGAAATAAAACGAAGTTTTCTAGAACCGAAGAATTCTTCAATACCAATACAAAGGCAGTGTTCTTTGATAAATTTATGTCGCTCAAGTTATTATTACTCACCATTGGCAGTAAGCCAAGAAGAACTTGAGATAATGGCAAAGATAGACCGGATATACACCGATTATCCGTTCTATGGAGTAAGAAAAATAACCGAAGAACTAAAACGGCAAGGAAATTTTTACAATCATAAACGAATATGGCGATTAATGCAATTAATGGGAATACAAGCACTTACGCCGAAGAAGAATTTGAGCAAAGCGGCAAAAGATCATTTGGTTTATCCCTATTTGTTGAGAGATGTAGAGATAAAGTCTAACAATCAAGTTTGGAGCAGCGATATTACATACTTGCCTCTTTACAAAAGCTACGCTTACTTGGTAGCGGTAATTGACTGGTTTAGCAAATATGTATTAAGCTGGGAATTATCTAACAGCATGGATGTATATTTTTGCTTAGAGGCATTGGATAAAGCTCTTCGGCAAGGTAAACCGGAAATCTTTAACACAGATCAAGGCAGTCAATTTACGAGCAAGGTTTTTACTGAAACAATTACGGGTAATGATATAATGATGAGTATGGATTCAAAAGGTAGAGCGCTTGATAACATCTTTATTGGAAGACTTTGGCGAAGCTTGAAGTATGAGGATATTTATTTGAAAGACTATCAATCATTGAATTATAAAACACCGGCAGAAATCTATTTTAACTGACCGGATAATTAAGTAAACTTTATACATTAAATTATGTCGCTTTTCTGTCCAACCAATGGGGTACAGTTAACCAGGTACATAAAATAAATACCATTATGAATAATTTTTTCATTACCGAATTCCTACTTCACATATAAAGTGTTCTTATTCATTGTGTAAGAACAGGGTCAAGTATCATGGCAAATTCAGCAAACGCTCTATATGCCGGTTGATTTATATTTGTATTTGTTGATGTAATGATAGTTATTTTTCTTACTGTGTTAATCCATATTTGTGAATTATACCCTTCTATTATTCCCGGATGACCGATCCAATCACTAATATGTTCTACACCAAATCCATATTCACCGCTTACGTTCCATAAGAATCTTTCCTTTTTTGAGTTAGCTGTAAGAAGATTTCCTTCACTTAACTCTTTAGACCATATTATTAAATCATGCATATTAGAAACGAGTATGCCGGCTGCATCACCCCATGAAGGATTCCAATTCGTGCAATCAATAAAAGTGTGAAAGTCCGGGGAATAAGTATAACCATGAGTATAGGGATAAGGCAAAAATACTGAGATAGGCCAGTAAGTATTTGTCATACCTAACGGTTGAAATATTTTTTCGTTCATTACGTCTCTAACCTTTTTGCCGGTAACTTTCTCAATTAACATTCCAAGTATTATTGTGTTAGTATTACAGTATTCATATTTGGTCCCGGGTGTAAAATTCAAAGAGTCCTTCTTGCCCGCCGAGGCAACAAGCTGCTCAGGAGTAAAAATCGTCTCTCCGCCGGTGGTATACCATGGAGTGAGAATGTCAGGATCATCTGAGTAATTGAAAAGTCCGCTTGTCATATTACCAAGCATTCTTACGGTAATCTTATCACTGCCTTTTGGTAATTTTAAATCCGGCAGGTAATATAAAATTGGTTTGTTAAGATCTATTAAACCATTATCCATCAGTAGTAGAACGGTTTCTGTGGTAAATGTTTTTGTCAGGCTTGCAATTCTAAAATAGTTATTTATACTCATAGGTTCATTTGTAATTAAGTTGCTTACGCCGCGGGTTAAAGTAAATGCAGGTTCGCCTTCTACAGAAATGTAAGCTGCTAAACCAGGCGTTTGGTACTCTCTCATTATTTTATCTGCAGCTGTTTGAAGTTTTGCTATAGTTTCATTTGTTAACGTAGTAGGTATCGGCTCTAGGGGTTCGCCTTTGCAAGAGATTAAAATCATTGTAACAAATAAAATGACAACCAAGTTGAATTTGTAATTACAATTTCTGAATTTCATTTCATTCTCCTTAATTGATTTTGAATTAATCTTTTTATCTCAATGTATTTCAGAATTCATATTCAATTAAAAAGCTAAATCCAATAATTTTTCACTACGACCGATTCGAATTTATCTGCCGAAGGCAGAGAAGCGGTCGCTTTGAGTTGCTGGTTAGGCAAAACTTTTAAATAGTTAAATCATTGCTCCTAATTTTACTTATCGACAGATTAATATTTAGTAGTTTGATAAAGATACCAGAACTAAAAGCAAAAATGAGAATACTTAACTGATTGACTTCCGAATTAAAAAAGAAGTGTTTTATAAAACTTGTAATTGCTAGGAAGAAAATAAATACTCCAACCCAAAATGAAATAGTATTCATTTTATGAATGGTAATTTTGCTTTTAAAAGTAACTTTTTCTCTATCTACTTTATTACTTAAAGAATTAGCATTCATCATATCTGGGAAAACAAACCCAAATACAAATGAGAATAAGATTGTAACTAGGTATAATGTAATTGAGAAAGTATGATTTGGGAAAAAATAACCAGATAAAACTCCTAATAGGACAATTATAGTTTTCATATTATGCCCATATTTATTTTGTAAATGTTTTGCCTAACGGCGTGTTATGTTAAAGATCAACACAACCGTCTTTGAGTTCTCAACTCAGTTTGTCCCGTGTACTTTAGGGGATAAAAATGTTTCTTATGCCAAAGGCACCCCTTTGGGGGAACGAACTACCTTTAAGAGCAACTAAGTTTTGCAAACGCAACTTTATAATTACACAAACCTGTCCCGATGAGCTTTAGCGAAATCGGGATGCCGAATTCGAAAACGCTTTCGGCTTGAGGCACTTGTTATACCTACCTTCACATATCTATAAATTAATCTTCTTTAAACCGTTCATAAATTTTCTTAGTTAACCAATTCTTTACGTCATCTTTAAATTCAGAGTTAACCATTATTTTATCAAAGATTTCTTGGTTTGCATCCATTCGGTCGATCAATGTCTGAATAAATACTTCATCGAAAGCATATTTGAAGTTTTCTATTGGATTGTTTTTCGCGCGGACTTTTAATTCATCATTTTCAAATAAAGCTTGTTCAATTTGTTCGAAATACAATCTGTCTTGGTCAGTAAAATCGAAATTGTATTTATCGTTTAGGAGTGAAATAATATTTGAGAGTTTATCCTTTTCTTCTTTTTCTCTGGCAATACCAGCTTCAGTAACGGGGTCGAGCTCGTGTTTGCCTTGTACTTGTAAAACCAAATCGCCTTCTGCAATTTTTTGAAGTCTGTAATATTCCAAAGCAACTTCATTATCTAACTTTAATCTCTCCGTGTAATCTACCTTTGGAAGTTTTGTTAATAGAAATCTTCCGAATGAATAAAGTTTTTCTAATTCAACATCTTGAAAAGGCATTATTTGAGAAAGGAAAGAATATATACGAGTGAATGAAGTTAAAGCCTTCTTAAAATCGTCTTGTTTCTCTTCATCCAATTGCTTGAAACGATCTACAGCTGGATCAATGTATGCGTACAATTTTCCTTGATCACGCACTGAGGCGCTTCCCGGTTTATAGAATATTTTAGAAAATGCATCAACTTCTGATTGGAAGTAAACTTGTGCTGAATCGGTTTTGCCTTTCAAATCATAAAGATGGTTCGGATCAGTAGTTTCACTCATCATTGTCATTTCGTAATAAGGCTGAAATGAATCGATAATAGTTTGGCGGTCGTTCGCAAAATCCAAAACAAAAGTATCTTCCTTGCCGGGGCAAGTTCTGTTTAAACGGGATAATGTTTGAACCGCTTTTACGCCGGAAAGCTTTTTATCAACATACATTGTGTGGAGTAAAGGCTGATCAAAACCATATTGGTATTTATCAGCAACCAGCAAAACTTGATATTCGTTTGATGCAAATTTTTCCGGCAATTCTTTTTCGCCGAATTTATTTAGTTGCGGTTCAGTTACACCATCAGGGTAAAGTTCATCTATTAACGAACCGGAAAACGCTACAAGAGGGCGTATACCTTTGTAACCTTTTTCTTTTATATAATCTTTAAACTCCAGATAAAATTTTAAAGCGTGTTTACGCGATGCAGTTACAACCATTGCTTTTGCTTTACCGCCGATTTTCTTCATTGTTATTTGGCGGAAATGTTCAACCATTACTTCTGTTTTCTGAGAAATGTTTGTAGGATGTAGCGAAGCAAATCTGCCAATAGCTTTTACGGCTTTCTTTTTATTTAATTCAGGATCGTCTTCAATGGTTTTGCTAAATCTATAATAGGTTTCATAAGTCGTGTAGTTTTTAAGAACGTCGAGAATAAATCCTTCTTCAATTGCTTGCCGCATAGAATAAAGATGAAATGGCTGTGGTTTTCCTTCGGCATTATTAGTACCAAAGACTTCAAGAGTTTTCGGTTTTGGCGTTGCTGTAAAAGCAAACAAGCTAATATTTTCTTGCGGAACTCTTTTCTGAATTATTTCTCTTATATAATCGTCTTCATCTTGAACACCAGCTTCAATTTCTCTTTCAACCTTTTCAGATTCTTCCAATGAAACATCTTTGCCTACAAGTGCTTCGGTCATTTTACGACTTGCTTCACCTCCTTGACTGCTGTGAGCTTCATCTATTATTACGGCATATTTCCTATTTGGAATTTCTGATAAATGGTTTAGGGCAAAAGGAAATTTTTGAAGTGTTGTAATAATAATACTAACACCGTTTGTAATTGCATCGGCTAATTGTTTAGAATCTACTTCAATTCTTTGAACCACACCGGATTTATGATCAAACTGATAAATTGTATTCTGCAACTGCTGATCAAGTACATTTCTATCTGTTATAACAATTACCGAATCAAAAATTTTTTTGTCTAAAGCGCCGTAAAGGGAGGACAACCGATAAGCAAGCCAGGCAATAGAATTGCTTTTACCACTTCCGGCAGAATGCTCTATTAAATATCTTTGACCACTTCCATTGGCTTTAGAATCCGCTATAAGTTTTCTTACAACATCTAATTGGTGAAAACGAGGGAAAAGCATTGCTTCTTTGTAATACTTTTTCCCTTCAACAGTGTATTCCTCTTTTTGAAGGTGAACATATCTACCTATAATCTCTGCCCAACTATTAACTGATAGTATTTCTTCCCAAAAGTATGCGGAGCGGTAAGTTGTGTAGTCTTTTGCCGGCGGATTACCGGCGCCGTTGTTATAACCTTTATTGAAAGGGAAAAATCTTGTTCCGCTGCTTTCCAATTTTGTTGTGAAATAAACTTCATCGGGATCGACTGTAAAGTGAACAATAGCTCTTTTCTTAAACTGAAATAACAACTCTTTTGGGTCGCGATTGGTTTTGTATTGTTCAATCGCTTCTTTTACTCTTTGCCCGGTGAAATGGTTTTTAAGTTCGATGGTTGCTACAGGCAAACCGTTTAGGGAAAGTAGAAGATCAATACTTTTTTTGTCCTTTGCGGAAAAATATACTTGTCTAGTTACATAGTGTTTATTTAAGCTGTATTGTTTTAGTGTGTCGGGATTTAATCCGCTATCCGGTTTGAAATAGGCAAGTTTGAATTTAACACCGCTGTCTGTTATTCCGTGTCGGATAACATCAAGCATTCCACGCAAGTCCAATTCCTTAAAGATACGCTGGATGAATTTGTTTTCTACTTCTTCTTTGTAATACGATTTCAGCAATTCCCATTCTTGAGGTTGTGATGTTTTAACAAATTCAAGAATGGCATTTTTATCCAATGCGATTTCACTGCTGAAATCGTTAGCGTTGCCTTCTAACCATCCGTTGCTAGTTAAATGCTCGATAATCGCCGACTCAAATGTTCGTTCTGTGTGTATTCCATTACTCATTTTCATTTCCCGTATTTTCTTCTTCTGCAAGGCAAGCTAAAAATTTTTTATATGAATTGTCTTTGAATATTGCCAATAACATTTCCATCTGCCTTTCCGTCAAGTCCGGTTTTTGTTCGCCATTGGGGTAGCAATCTTCAATAAATTTAAACTCGGTTCCAAAATCATCTGCTTTTATTTTAGAAATAAGCTCAGGAGAAAGTTTGTTGATTTTTTTAGGAAGTTCCAATTCGAGGATTATTCCCAAATCGGGGTCAAGAAATCTAATTTGTGGTTTAATATACGGATTGAGTTCTCTGCCTAAAAATGTATGTTTACCGGAAACTGATTGCCACATTACACCAAAAAATTCTGTGCTGCCGGATTGATATACTTTTGCAACTTGTAAAGCTCCATCAATCGATCTGAAATCTGTGCTGTTTCTTGCCATACGGGATAAAACAAGAAATGGCTCCATATCAAAAGAACCTCCTATGCGTTTTCCGGCAGAACTCAACTCGTCCGCTAATAAATCTTCGGCTTCTTTAAGATGATCTCCAATCATTAAACAAGCTCTTGAATCTTTACTATCGAATCCTCTATACAAAAATCTTTTCTCATCTTTTCCGTAATAAATTTCCCAGAATTCCAATAACTGTGTTTTCCAGTTCCATCCACCAAAAATAAATTTAGCTGCTGAATAAGGATCGTAACCTTCGGTTTGCATTTCATCTACAAGCGAATTGATAAGTTCAGTAAAAGTTGAGCATAAATAATCCAGCACTTGCCGTAAATCGGTATGCTGATTCATTACTTTTTGATCGAATTTTATTGAAGAGATCAGGTTAAGAATAAGTGGATACGCTTTTGTAGTTTCTCCGGCAAAACATAGCAAACAATCTTTGCGAGGTAACTCAAAAAGTTTAATGCCGTTTTTCCAGGTTTCTCCTCCGCCGGTAAGCATACTGTCAGTTGCAAAAACCAATTCTTGGTTATCTTTTTCTTGTCTTATCCAGGCTGCACAAAGTGTCATAATCTATATCACCTTAATTTTTCCCGTTACTACTGCATTGATTAAAGATGAGTGATATTCTTGCAATAATTCGCTGAGTTTTTGATTATTAGAAATAATCGTTTTTATTTGAAAACTTTTTTCGGATAAATATTTATCAATAGCAATACGTTCTTCTAAAGGAGGAATAGGGATGAAGAAGTTAGCTATATCATTTGTACTTATATTCTCTTGTGCGGAACCACCGGCTAACAATTCAATTTGCTTTTTAAAAAATTCAGAATTTAGGACAAAATATAGCCATCGAGAACCATTATTGACTCTTGCTACCCGCTGATTGATATATGCTTCAATGTCTTCTTCTATAAAACACATTTTGCCAACAGTAGCACCGGAAAGGGCGATTAACACATCGTATTTTTTAATTTTAAATTCATTAGGTATATCTTTCTCAGAAGTTCTTCTACAATTTTCTAAATCAACAGGCGAATATATATCACCGATTCGTACGATTGGGGTTCCATCTTCAACAAAATTATCACTCTTGAAGGCATACCCACCTTGAACAATAGCCTCATATTTTAATTTTTTAATTTGCCAATTCGTTGGAATAGTATCAATCCATTCAATATTTGTAGGCTTACAAATGGGAGTGTCTATATTCATCTTGGGGTCTTCAAAAATAGAAGCTTGATTTGATTTACTTATATTTTCTTCTAACTGCTTAATTATCTCAGTAATATCTCTTGGATTTCTAAGTAATGTTGGTGTATAAAAGTAATATGCAAAATTAATTTGATAGCCAATTTTAGTTTTGCTTTGGTCAATCCAGGCATCCGGCAAATGTGGTAGAACTTCTCTTTTAAAATATTCTTCGACATTCTCTTTGAGTGGTATGTTTTCAAAGTCTCTTAATTCTGCATCGGGAATAGGTTCACCATTTTTATCTTTTTCTATCTCGCCTTTCTCATTTCTTTTTGGTCTTTCAACCGTAATGCGTGTATATCCAAAATCTTCATTATCAAAAATCTTACAGTATTCGCTTTCTTCAAAAGCTTCATAAATTTCTGTTATTGTTTTTATATGGTCGGGTTTACCATTTTTAGCATCGCCAATTTCTTTTCTTTTATTGCCAAGACTACGCATCATTTTAAGATAAAACGGATTGTCTTTGTCGCCTTTTTCCCAATCGCTTCCACTTGCGTTTATTAGCTGTACTTTCCCCTTGCGTTTTTTTTCTTTTCTGTTAATAACAATCCAAATGTAGGTTGCAATGCCGGTATTATAAAAAAGCTGGTCGGGCATTGAAATAATTGCTTCGAGCATATCATTTTCAATTATCCATTTACGGATTTCACTTGGTCCGCTTCCAGCACTCCCGCTGAAAAGAGGTGAGCCGTTAAATACAATTGCAATTCGGCTTCCTTCTATAACATTCTGTTTCATTTTGCTAATCATATGCTGGAGAAAGAGCAAAGATCCGTCGCTTATTGATGGAAGTCCGGCGCCAAATCTTCCGGCGTAACCTTTGTTATCATACTCGTCTTTTATAAACTTTTGTGCTTTCTGTTGCTGATGAATATTTACACG
>JAJYOQ010000143.1 GCA_021796135.1 Bacteroidota bacterium | reverse complement strand
TTTGAGCATTTAGATAAACTTCAATGCTGTTATTTACCGTAGTCTCAGCAGATGAAGATTGAGGAAGTTTGACTTTTAAGGCTCCGGTAATTAGAAAAGGGCTGGTAATCATAAATATAATAAGTACTACCAATATAACATCGGTAAACGGAGTTATATTTATTTCAGAGAATTCTTTCTCATCGATTTTGTATCTTCTCATTGATTTTGCACTCATTTCAACTGCTTAATATAACGCAGAGTTTTTTGAATAGCTTCGTCATAAAGCGGCATACTTAATTTGAGTCTTTTCATAAAATAATTGTAAAACATAACTGCGGGAACAGCCACTAGAAGTCCGGCAGCAGTAGCAATTAGCGCATCAGCAATACCGCTCATTACTGAAGTATAATTTGAAGTATCCTGAACCGTAAGAGCATTAAATGATTTGATAATGCCGACTACAGTTCCAAATAATCCTATAAAAGGTGAAATACTTCCTAAAGTAGCAAGAATGCCAAGTCCTTTTTCCATCTTAGCTATTTCTTTATCAAGCTGAGTATAAGCTGACTGTTCAAGTTCTTCTTTCGATTCTTTTGATTGTTCAAGGATATATGCAACTACATTAGATAAAGGGCATTTAACTTTTAAAAACCACCAATTCCAGGTACTTGACTTGCAGACATAAAGCGCATCGTTAATATCATTAGCTTTTAAGCTTCGGTAAATATTATGCATAAAATCGCTTATTACTTTTTCAGTAATTCCTTTGAATGTAATAAACTTCTCTATTGCAACTTTAAAGGAAAGCAGCGAGCAGATAATTAATATAAATATTACATAACCTCCTTTGGCTACAAGATCAAGGAGACTGGGGTTGTACATTTTTAATCCTTTCTCAGAAAATTGAATTCATAAACCAATAAAAATAAAAACATATCTCTCTTTAGATGTTTCAATTTGTTTTTAGTTTTATTTCAATTACAAAAATATTTAATTTTTATTTATAATTAAGTGATTTTTTTAACAATTCTAACTATTTTTTTCTTCATTCATTATCTTGTGCATAATGCTATGATGTCGTCCGTAAAAGAAATAGATTACTAAACCGATTGCAAGCCAGCCGAATAATCTTAACCAATTTTCTTCAGGCAATGAAAACATTAATAATCCGCAAATAAGAATACCCAAAATCGGTACCAGAGGAACAAATGGAGCTCTAAACGGGCGCTCTGCTTCGGGGTGAGTCTTTCTCATAATTATAACAGCAGCACAAACAACCACGAACGCAAATAAGGTACCTATATTAACCAAGTCTGCTAATACTCTTAAAGGTAAAAAACCTGCTAATATAGAAACAAATATTCCCGTAAGTATAGTTGATTTCCATGGAGTGCGGAATTTTTCATGCACATCACCGAAAAATTTTGTAGGTAGTAAACCGTCTCTGGCCATTGCCAAAAATATTCTTGCCTGACTCAGCATCATAACAAGAAGAACAGAAGTAATACCGGCAACTGCCCCTAGCGATATTAAGAATTGAGCCCAAACTAAGCCCACCTGTTTGAAAGCATTTGATACAGGAGCATTAATATCTATTTTATTATATCCGACCATACCTGTTAATATTCCGGAAACTGCAATATAAAGTACAGTGCTTAGAACTAAAGATGTAATAATCCCGATCGGAACATCTCTTTTAGGGTTCTTCGCTTCTTCTGAGTGAGTTGAAACAGAATCAAATCCGATATATGCAAAGAATATTATAGCAGCACCAGCCAGAACGCCCACAGGTGCTCCTCCCGGACCGGTTTGACCCCATATAGTTTTACCAAATAAACTCAGACCTGAATATCCATAAGGAGCAAAAGGATGCCAGTTGGCAGAATTGACATAAAATGCACCCAGTACAATTACAAAAAGAACAATAGCCAGTTTTGTAATAACAATCCCGGCGTTAAAACCGGCACTTTCTTTAATTCCCTTTACTAAAATAATTGTTATAATTAGTGTAATTAGAATTGCAGGTAAATCAAGAACTGATCCTGTTGAAGTAAGTAAACCCGTAGCCGGATTGAAATCAAACGGGGCATTTGAAATAAGATGGCTAAATCTTACTCCGAGTATGCTTATAAAATCCTGAAAATAATGAGACCATCCGTGAGCAACAGTAGCAGAAGCAACAGCATATTCTAGTATTAAATCCCAGCCAATAATCCATGCGAATAACTCTCCTAGTGTAGCATAAGCATAAGTATAAGCCGAGCCGGCGACCGGAACCATCGATGCAAATTCAGCGTAAGATAAAGCGGCAAAGATGCATGCTAGACCGGAGACTACGAAAGACAGAACAATAGCCGGACCTGTTTTATCGTGAGCAGCTACGCCGGTAAGGACAAAAATTCCGGTACCAATTATAGCTCCGACACCAAGACTAGTAAGAGCAACCGGACCAAGAACACGTCGTAGCCGGTTATCGCTGTTAACTTCATCTAGTAAAACTTTTAGGGGTTTAGTCGCAAAAATTTGCCTCATATTTTTTTCCTTATCATTATTTTGGAAAATAAAAAAAATTAAAATCCATTTTGTTCGAATGCAAATAAGATATTACAAAAGCTATTCAAATAGTATTGATTTGTCAAGTCGAATTAAAAACAGATTAAATTTATAACATTAAAAAAAATCCCGTCACAGTTTTATCGGACGGGATTTTACTTAAAAATATTTAATCAAATAAACAAAGGAGCTAAAACTAAAGTAAGTGTAGCCAGCAATTTTATCAATACGTGCAGAGAAGGACCTGCAGTATCTTTAAATGGATCGCCTACGGTATCTCCGACAACTGAAGCTTTGTGCGGTTCTGATTTTTTACCGCCGTAAAATCCGGTTTCTATATACTTTTTAGCATTATCCCAAGCACCGCCGCCGTTATTCATAAATAATGCAAAAAGGATTCCGGTTATAGTTCCGACCATTAAATAACCGCCGATAACTTCAGCACCTAAAGCGCCGTTTGGATTATTGATACCTCCGCCGAGATAATATAGCCACTTAAAGACTAATCCAACACCGATAGTCATTCCAACCACCAGTAATCCGGGAACAATCATTTTTCTGAGTGCTGCTTTCGTTGCGATATCAACACATTGACCGTAATCAGGTTTTGAGGTCCCTGCCATAATGCCGGGATTAGCTTTAAATTGTTCGCGAACATTATTAATAATTGCATATGCAGCTTTTCCAACAGCTTTAATTGCAAACGAAGAGAAGACAATAACAAGCATCGCACCTAAAAGAGCTCCGACAAAAACTTCCGGTTTATCAAGGTTAATGACTCCTTTGAAAGAGGGCATATAGTTTTTAACTTCATCGATATAAGCGCCAAATAAAAGGAATGCCGCCAGAGCTGCTGAACCGACAGCATACCCTTTCGTCAAAGCTTTAGTTGTATTTCCAACCGCATCGAGCCGGTCAGTTTTAATTCTAACAGATTCTTCCTGCTGGCTCATTTCGATAATACCGCCGGCATTATCGGTAATCGGACCAAAAGTATCCATAGCTAATATATAAGCTGCCGAGCCAAGCATTCCCATTGTAGCAACAGCAGTGCCGAAAAGACCGGCATCCTGTAAACCTGAAGCCTGCCCTATGAAATAAGTACTGACAATTCCTGCGCCTATAACCAAAGCGGGTAAACCTGTTGATTCCATACCAATTGCCAAACCGGCAATAATATTTGTAGCAGGACCGGTTTGTGAAGCATCGGCAATATATTTCACAGGTCTGTATTTATATTCAGTATAATATTGTGTTATATATACGAAAGCTAATGAAATTAAGACTCCGATAGCGCCACAGAAAAAGAAGCTTAGGTAATGAGAACCTAAGAGCCATTTTGAAGCAATAAAGAAACCTACTGTAGCAAGTGAAGCAGTAACGTAAAATCCTCTATTGAGCGCCTGCATAGGATCTTCATTATCATTTGTTCTGACAACCATAACTCCTATGATTGAGGCAAGAATGCCGAATGCACGAGCAACAAGAGGGAATAATAATACGCCTAATAAAGTTAAACCTTCGCCATTCATCGAAGCAAAATTGGCTTTATAAAGACTGGCAGCCAAGATCATCGCACCGATATTTTCAGCAGCAGTTGATTCAAATAAATCAGCTCCACGACCGGCGCAATCTCCGACATTATCACCTACAAGATCGGCAATTACTGCAGGATTTCTGGGATCATCTTCCGGAATTCCCGCTTCGACCTTACCGACTAAATCCGCACCGACATCAGCAGCTTTTGTATAAATTCCTCCGCCGAGCTGGGCAAACAATGCAACAAAGCTTGCACCGAATCCATATCCGACAATCATTAAAGGAATTTTTGTAACATCCTGAGTAACTCCGGTAACTTTTACAAGTGTAAACAATCCTGCGACTCCCAATAAACTCATTGCAACTACAAAGAATCCCGATACCGCACCTCCTCGAAGAGCCGTTTGAAGCGCACCGTTCATGCCCTTCATGGCTGCGGCAGCAGTTCTGATGTTAGATCTAATAGCAACCCACATTCCCATATAACCTGCGGCAACAGAGCAAAGCGCACCAAAAACAAATGAAATAGTAGTCCATAAAGCAAGCTGGCTGGGAGAAGCAGGGTCATTGGCTGTAGGAGTTCTAAATATGGCATACATAATATAGATGAATGCCGCCAATGCAATTGCAAGATACAGAATAGTCCTATTTTGTCTGCGTAAAAAGGCTTCTGCGCCTTCCTTTATTGCATTAGAGATCTCCTGCATTTTTTCGCTGCCTGTATCCCGTTTTAGAACATCCCTTATAAGGTAAACAGCAAAAAGTAATCCGACAATACTAATAACAAAAATTAACTGAAGTTCCATTTATCACCTCAAATGTTGTTGATTAGATATTTATGAAATTAAACCGGCAATTTTTTGCCCTGGTTGTTTGATATAATGAAAAGATATTTTTAAAGAAGGTTATTACTGTATATTCAAAAATCATACTTTATGTTTTTCCGTTTTACCCTTAATTATAAATTTTATTTCAATAAACATAATAATCGACGGTAATATCAACAAATTAATTTTTATATTTTTTTCAGATATAAACCAAAAAAAATCAAGAATATTTAAAAATTATTCCATGACCTATTAGGCATTGGTCTCCGCAAGAACGGGAAATTTATATTGCATAAATTCAAATGCGCCAAAGAATACTCCAACGTAAAACAAATCTCCTAGCATTGTGTAATGGAAAAATGGAATTGCCGCAGTATAGCATTCGCCCAGACCTAGAAAATTAAGCGGATATATTCCTCCTGAAATCCAAACTGCAAAATTTGTGATTATAAAAAACAAAACTGAGGAAGAAATAGAAGCCAGGAAGATACTTGATATCTTCTTGCTATTTTTAAGCGATAATCCGATTATTACAATCAAAGAAAAACTTAGATAAACAGCCCACATTGTCGAATGAAATCCAAGAATTAAATCGGAAATCAGCATAGCAGAAATAGGAATCAGAAAAGCTATTTTTTTATTTGAAAAATACGCTCCTCCAAATAATGCCATCGCTGCCACAGGCGTAAAGTTCGGATAATGCGGTAAAAGCCTTAACGCAGCAGCTGTTAATACCATCAATAAGACGGTAAAAAATCTAGGTTTACTAATTTGCTTATTCATTTTTATATACTCCTTAAAATAATTTAGCTAAAATCGAATCCTGTTTAAAAACCTATATACGTACACAAAATTGGACATCCGCATTCGCGGGAATGACCTAATGGTTTTAAGTAACTTTACTAATTCATTAAATTAAAATAGTAATAAATTACCAATCCTTCAAAACATATATTATATGGTTAAAAATTTAATTTTACTCCTAAATATCCGGATCTCCCGGGAGTAGCATATCCAAGTACATCTTCATAATACCTGTTAAACAGGTTATCAACTCGTCCATACAACTGAATGCCGGTCAAAATATTATATGAAGCAGAAAGATTAAATAAAGTATAGTCCGGCAATTTCACTCTTGGGACGGGATATTGGTTGAAATCTTTGTCATCTCTAGCGCCGACATATATAATTTCCAAATTAGCATTCCAATCTTTCCGGAAATTATAGGAAGCATTAAATCCCAATTTATTCTGAGGTCTTCTTAAAAGAGGTTTATTATAATCTATACCGTCAGCCGGGCTTAAATCCTTTGCATCTGTATAAGTATAATTAAAATTAAGTCTTAATTCCTGAATAACATTTGCCGTTACATAGAACTCAATTCCTTTTGTCTCAGCTTTATCAATATTAATAGCTCTGAAATTGTTATCGAATCCAAATAAGTCTGTAAAGGAATTATCAAAATAATTAATACCTGCATCAATTTTATCTTGAAAAAGGAATTGCTCAACTCCGGCGTCCCAGCCCGTGCTTTTTTCGGGCTTAAGGTTTACGTTCCCATAAGCAGGGTCATAGAGATAAAACAAAGAGGGTGATTTAAAAGCAGTGCCGAATGTTGCTTTAATTTTAGTACCGGTTGCCCAGAATATATACGCCGGTGCAATCCGATAAGTAAATACCGATCCAAAGCGGCTGTGATTGTCATTTCTAATCCCGAAAGAGCTAAAGAAATTTTTGCCCAAATTAAGCTGATCTTGAAGATATATTCCGAACGTTGAGGAACTATTTTGAGGGAAAAAGCTGTCATAATTACCATAAACTGAAGAATTATAAAGGTAGTTTGAAATTGCAGATTCTTTTACTTCATCAAGACCTAGTGAAATTATATTATTTGGCAGTTTCAAATTATTCTGCCAATTAAAGCTAATATTATTACCGTCATAAAGACTATTAGAGGAAGCTGGATTGAAAAGCGTAGAATCAAAATTATATTTTCGAACATTTCTATAAAAAGAAGCGCTATAAATCTGTTCCCATAATCCTCCGAATAAAGATAGTTTCCCTTCTAGCCGGTAATACTGTTCTTCAGTGTTATAGATAAAAGTAGGATCATCTCCTTCAAATCCACCATGCTGTGCCAGACCGGTGCGAGCCTTTGTAAAGTGAATAAACAAATTCAAATCAAAGTTTGATGAAAATGCTGCTCCAAGTCTGGAAGAAATATTATAATTAGAGGTGCCATCATTAACAGTATTGCCATATTTAGAAGAAGCAGACGGAAATCCGTCAGTTTTAAATCTGCTATAGGTAAGAGCGTAATTAAAGATATTTAAACTTCCGTCCATACCGGCATTATAATTAAAACTTCTATAAGAGCCGCCTTCTGAAGACAGATAAAATTTCGGAGCGCCGGAACCCTCTTTAGTTATAATGTTTATAACACCGCCGAGTGCATTAGAACCATATAAAGTACTTTGCGGTCCTCGTAAAATCTCTATCCGGTCAATATTATCAACCGGGAGATTTGCAAAGTCGTAGGTATTATCCGGATCATTAGTCATATTAACCGCGATTCCGTCAATTAAAACTAAAGTTTGGCCGGGATCTGATCCTCTTAAATAAACATAAGACAAAGAACCGGGAGCTCCCTGCTGGGTAAAGCTGACTCCATATTGATCTTTCAATAAACCGAAGACGCTTCTCTTATTTAACGATGCTATTTCAGCTGAATCTATGACTGTAATAGAACTAGCTGCCTCAATAGCCGGTATTGGAGTCCTTGTAGCACTAACCACTACTTCTGATAAATTAAAAATTTTTGTAGAATCGCCCTGCTGTGCAAAAAGAAGATTTTGAGAAAAGAAAAATAAGGCTAAAGATAGAAAAGAAAGCAATTTGTAATACATTGAAGTTACTCCTGAATTTAATTAGTTAAGGTTGTAACTTCGTGGGGAGATAAAGAAAGCAAAGACCAAAAATTAAGGTCGGTGAATTTCTTTAATCTAACCTCGCCCGCGAAGGTTGATTATAATACATTTACGGCAGGTCTCCTGGCTAAAAACAAATTAATCCATATTAAACGAAGTAATTTGTTTATCACAGTTGCGCGTCAGTTCCGGAATTCCCGCTTTAAGCAGGTCACCGGATTCCCTATAATTCCCGTTGTTCATTCCGATAAATTCGGAATTAACCGGGACACCGTAAAAAATGTTTTAGAACTAATTAAATATACTAAAATAATTTCTTGTTCAAAATAAATTTCTTAATAAAGTTAAAGACAGGATAAAAGTCTTTTGCGAGTAGGAATTAATTAGACTGCAAAATGGTATATTTCATTTTCTGCAGCGGGGATAGGAATGATATTGATTTCAGTGGCTGAATCTGTAATATCAACCATATTAATGTTCAATTCATCCTTAATATTTCCCTTTAAACTAGCCCCGGCATTAGAGAAAAATATACCTTTTCTTCTATATTTGCTAGACTCATGGTAATGACCATGTAGAACCAGCTCAACACCAAATTGTCTAAATATATTCAGAAGTTTTTTCTTTTTTCTTAGTTTCATTGTTTGTTTTTCTATATTCTGCCATAGGTTTAGAGCAGAACCTTCTGATGTTTTTATTTTATTAAAATGATGATGCACAAGCACTATTTTTTTATGATCAGCAAATCTTTCGGATATTTTTTGCATTTCTATTATTTGCCGGTTATTTATTTTCCCGTTTGATGCAAAAGGATTTGTTATTTTTGAATATTTTGCAATAGAGTTAAGTCCTACTAACACATAATTATCCAAAATTTTTGCAAACGGGAAAATCCTTTTTTCATCAAAGTTTATGCATTTCTGAAAAAGTTCCGGGAAATAGTTATAAAACTCTTTAATTTTTCTTTGATAATTAATCCGGCTGCATTTACCCGGAAATTTTATAACATCCTCGGCAGTTTGTACCCCGCCAAAAATATCGTGATTACCGATAATAATAGAAAGTTTACTTGAATCAAGCAAATCAAGTTCACCGAATAAATTTCTTAGTATCTTAAAATCTTTTTTATCTGCATTATCGGTTAAATCGCCGGTAATGACAATATGGTCGCAGCCTGAATCAATGGCATATCGGAGAATTTTTTCTATTTGGGAAAGATTATTTTCCTTAACGAATGTT
>JAJYOQ010000142.1 GCA_021796135.1 Bacteroidota bacterium | reverse complement strand
TGGAAAAGCTGCATACGAGCTTCTGATAGCTTTTGAGTCATGTTATTAAATGATCTTGCGAGCATTCCAAGCTCGTCTTTTCGTCTATCTTTTATTGTATAATTAAGGTTTCCCACACCGACTTGATTAGTTGCTTTCAATAATTCATTTACTGGTTTGACTACCCAGCGTCTTACAAAAAAGCTAATTATAAAACTCAGCGCAAGAACTGCAGTTATTGCGAATATAATAATTTCTATTTCGCTTTTTTTGATTTGCTTATCAACTTCGTCCAAAGAAATGGTTATATCTAAAACTCCAAGTACAGTTTGCGATTTTTGATGAGCATGACAATCTGCTTGCCAGCAGGATTGTTCGTTATAAATCGGGCTTATTATACCTAAGACTCTGGCTGATGATTGAGTAGTCCTAAAAATTCTAGTTCGTCCCTTAATCGGAAGTCTTTCAAGCGGTTTATTGGCAGCATGGCAAGCATAACAGCTTTCCTCGTTTTTATCTACCATTTTGCCAATATCCTCGCTATGCGAGGAATAAATTATTGCTCCTAGCTTATTGATAACGCGAACTGTTCTTATACTTGGCTGTTCTCCGATAGTATTGATAATTTTATCGATACGATCGCGCTCATTAAGCAGCATATCATATCTTGTACTATGAATTATTGTTTCACTTAGCTGATTAGCGCCCTGTTCAACTTCAGCAAGGAGGCTGGAACTGTGGGAACGAATATTAAAATATGAGAATATACCTATTATTAATAAGGCAGTAAGTCCGACAACAAGGATTAACTTAAATCCAATTTTATTTAATACAGTTTTCATTTTAATAATTTTACTAGTTTTCCCGGTTTATCCTTAGGAAAACTTTTATCGTCATGGCAATTCGAACAAACCGGCGGTTTTGAAAAATTCTTGTCTTTATGACAGTCGCCGCAATCTACTTCAATATGATTCTCATCTAATTTCAAACCGGTAATCTGATGATTAAAAGTACCGACTTTCCAATCTTTATGACAGCTAATACAGTTATTATCCAGCTTATCGAATTTGTATGATGTGCCATGGCATTTAATGCAGGAAAGTTTTGCATGAAAAATATTCAATGCCCATCCGGTTCTTGTTTCATGGTTAAATGGAGCAGCAGCTTTCTGTTTATGGCATAAATTACAATTATCTTTCTGATGGCAGGAGAAACATGGTTTATGATGTTCTGCTTTATCTTTTCGGATATTAACCGGCGTGTTTTCATTCTGCTGAGAAAGTGCTTTAACGGCATCTTTATCATGACACATTGAGCAATTTTGCTGTTGATGGCAATCGATACACTTAGCCCCGAATAGGCTGATATGCTCATCGTGATAAAATGTGACTAATTTTCCTTCATTGTATTTAGTTGCAAAAATAATTTTCTTCGGCTCAACTAGTTTCGGATGTGTCTTCGCCTCCAGGGCTTTTGCAAGTTTAATTTCTTTTTCCGTTTGAGAAGAATTTTTTAATGAATGACATGATACACAGCTATTAGAATGACTCCATTCACGATGGCATCCGATACACTGCCTGTGGTAAGCCGCTTCCAGATCAGGTTTTGATATATCATCTCTTTTTCTGTTTATTAGGTGGCAATTCTTGCATGGCTGTATTGGTCCGCTGGTATTATAATGATGACATGTAGCGCAGCCGCCGGACATTTCTGACATTTGTGCATGAATTCTGTGCTGGAAAATTACAGGATTATATTTTTTTGAAAGCTCATCTAGCGACACGACATTTCTTGTCTTTTCGGCAGACTCATAAACCGTCACCATTGAAGCTCTGGGACAGGGTTTTAAACATGGATCTTTTCTTGTAGGTACTTCACATGAATGACATGTTTTACAATTCAGATTTGCTGACGCATGATTTTTTGAAATTTGTTTTTGGCTAAAACAAGCTGTAGAAAAAATAGCTATTATAAAAATAATCTTTTTCATTTTTCAAATCCCCTGATTGTATATTTTGTAGAAGGTGAATAATTCTTATCAGGCTGGCTTATTACAGGAAAGTTCATTACAATAAATCTATAAATAAGAACAAGTAATGAAATAAAACCTATAGTAATTGAAATTTCGCCAATTGATGGGGCATAAGTTTCAAATTTATAAGGCGGATTATAAGCTATGACAAAATTATTTAATCTGTTTATAAAAACTCCGAAGATAATCAGGGATGATGCAATAAATAACCACAAAGGGGAATTAAGTACTGCTTTAGACAGGAACATTCTTAACGGGATTATAACGCCGAATAAAACTTCGATAACAAACATCACACTTTGAACATTAAAAGAGGTTAGATAAACAAACGTTTCCCTAATAAACATATCTCCTATTTTGAACGCCAAATAAACTCCTAATATAGGTGCTACCATTGTGCCCAATCGTGAAAGTACTTTCATTTCCGGTTTTAATCCGAATGATCTTGCGGCTATTAAGGATTCAAAAATTACCATTGGAAAACCCACAGAAATTGCAGATAATAAAAATAAAAGGGGCAATATCGGAGTCTGCCATAATGGATGCATCTTAGGACCGGCTATAATCATCAATGTTCCTAAAGAAGATTGGTGCAAAGTAGAAAGTACTACGCCGGCAATAATGAAAATGAACATTGTTTTTGAAAGTCCCCGGTTTAATAAAATTAAAAGTTTTTCAATGGGATTGTTTAAAGATTTGAATACGCCTTTTAAGTTCATATGTCCTATAAATCTTTCACAGACAGTGGGAAGAAATTCAATATAAAGGACAGTAACATAAATCATGACACAAATACCCACTTCAAAAAGAGCTGAACTTCCATTCCAAAATATTAAGGGGTGCCAAATGTAATACCAGCGTCCGATGTCTATAAATACCCCGATGGCAACAAAAGTATAACCCAGCATTGCGGTAAGAAGTGCCGGTCTTACCACATCATGGTAATATTCCCTATGCATTACATGACCAAGTGCTGCAGTAGTAAATCCGCCTGCTGCAAGCGCTACTCCGGCTGCTACATCAATTCCAATCCATAGACCCCAGGGATATTGGTTGCTTAGGTTCGTTACGGCTCCTAAACCGTAAATAAAACGACCTGCAAGCCAAAATAATCCGTTAAAAGCGAATAATATTAAAATTAATACTCCGGGAGTAAAATATTTTTTTGTTATAGGAGCTGGTTTTGTATATGATTCCATATTTATCTCTTATTCTTCAGATTCATTTTTTCTTTTTGTAATCCACATTAATCCCCCAAGAATTGCATATAAGGAAACAGGCGGTACAAAGTAAGCGAATATCCCATGCTGAATAGATTCCGATACTCCCGGTGCAGGTTTATCGCCAAGCTTTGGGAATTGTAGATTTGAGAAGTCCTGGTTTGCCAGATATAACCATGAAGTTCCGCCTACTTCGTACTCTCCGAAAATATGATTTACGTATTTATCGGGATTTCTTCGGATTCTGTCACGAGCAATTTTTATAAGGTCAGACCTAGTACCGTAGGTTAAAGCCTCAACAGGGCATATTTCGACACAAGCCGGAAGTTTTCCGACTTTCGTTCTTTCAAAGCAAAAATCGCATTTCTTTATTTGAGGATTAAGCGCTTTATCGAATTGAAAGGCAGGAACTTGAAATGGGCATGCTACCATGCAATATCTGCATCCAATGCATTTACTTGTATCCCATGTAACCGCTCCATTAGAGTTTTTTGAAAATGCTCCCACAATGCATGCGGAAACGCATGCCGGATGATCACAATGCATGCATTGAACTTTTACATCAGTAGGTATTTCTGAATTTTGAGGGTTAGGGTACTCATTAACAACAGTCAATGCCGATTCATCAGGACGACGCATCTCTTTCAAAACAGATCTATCGCTGTATTTATCTTGAGAAGGAGTAGGCATTTCATGTGCTTTTTTGCAAGCATATTCACAATTTCTACACCCTATACATACGGTTGTATCAACTAAAACTCCATTACGATCTTCGGATAAAATATTCTTAGGTCCCGCTTTAGCTGACTTAGTAGATAAAGTTGTCAATGCTGTTCCCAGAACAGCCGAAGTCTTTAAAAAATCCCGTCTATTTTGTTTTGCCATAAAACCCCTTATACATTATTTTGAGGTTGTCATTAAATATTTCTTCTTACATTACATGAAGGGGTTATACAAAACTATGCCAAAAAGATGCAGTCTATTATAAAATATGACAATTTTGCAAATGAAATAATTATTTGAGGTTCTGAGTAATTTAACATTGAAGTTGTTGAAAAATTCAAATAACCTTCTCGTTACTGAAAATCCTTTGAATTCTAACTTATTGAATATGGGAAATATCTGTAATTAAAAATCTAATTATAACCTTAGGAACTGCAATTCAGTGAATATTTCTTAGCGCAAATTATTTATCAATTCTTTGTTATGAATTTCAATATTAATTGTTTTGCAATATTTTTTTAATGAACTTTGCAATTAAAATATGCGTAACTACTCAAAAAGTAGCTTTATTAAAAAATTTTATCAAAAGTTGAAAATATGAAAACCATCATTGAGCCATTCAAAATCAAATCAGTTGAGCCAATTCATTTTACTACAAAAGAGCAAAGGATAGAAATTCTGAAACGAGCAGGTTATAATCCATTTATGATTCATGCAGATGATGTATTAATTGACTTATTAACTGACAGCGGGACCTCAGCAATGAGTTCAAAACAGTGGGCTGGTATTATGGACGGAGATGAATCTTATGCCGGTTCAAAAAGTTTCTATAGATTTGAAGAAGCAGTAAAAAAAATTACGGGAATGAAGTTTATAATTCCTACTCATCAAGGAAGAGCAGCGGAAAAAATTCTGTTTACTGTAACCGGAGGGAAAGGGAAGTATTTTCCGAATAATACCCACTTTGATACCACCAGAGCAAATGTCGAGTTTACCGGAGCTGAAGCAGTAGACCTGTTAGTTGAAGTCGGAAAACATCCGGAAATCCGTGCTGATTTTAAGGGGAATATGGACATTGCGGAATTACGTAAGTTCATCGCTAAAACAGGAAAAGAAAATATTCCCCTGTGTATGATTACAGTTACAAACAATTCCGGAGGCGGTCAGCCTGTTTCTATGCAAAATATCAAAGAAACAAAAAAGGTTTGCAATGAATATAATATTCCGCTTTTTATAGATGCATGCAGATTTGCCGAAAACGCTTACTTTATAAAAATGCGTGAAAAGGGCTATGAGAATAAATCCGTTCTCGAAATTGCGCAGGAAATGTTTTCTTACGCTGACGGAGTCACTATGAGTGCAAAAAAAGACGCTTTAGTGAATATCGGAGGCTTTCTTGCATTAAATAATGAAGAGTTAGCTATGCAATGCAGAAATCTTCTGATAGTAACTGAAGGATTCTCAACTTATGGAGGTTTAGCAGGCAGGGATCTTGAAGCAGTAGCGCAAGGTTTGGAAGAAATTGTCGATGAGCATTATCTTCAATACAGAATTAGAAGCATCGAGTATCTTGGAGAAAAATTAGTTGCAGCCGGAGTTCCTATTATTGAACCTCCTGGCGGGCATGCAATCTATATAGATGCTAAAAGATTTGCACCTCAGATTCCTCAGGAGCAATTTCCCGGACAGTCAATTGTTTCCGCTTTATATATTGAAGGAGGAATACGAGGTGTGGAAATTGGAAGCGTTATGTTCGGCAAATATGATTCAAACGGAAAGTTAATTCCGCCTCCAATGGAATTAGTCAGACTTGCTGTCCCAAGGCGGGTTTATACACAAAGTCATATCGACTATGTATTAGAGATTATAATTGAAGTTTTCAAAAAGAGAAGCACTCTTAAAGGATATAAGATTGTTTATGAAGCTCCTATGCTTCGACATTTTACAGCCAGGTTTGAAGAAATAGGGCAGTAAGAATGAAAATAAAAAGGGAATATACTTTTTCAAATAATAGGCAGATCTGGCGTCTGCTTCCTACTGATTCCGGGAAAATTATTATTGAGGAAAGAAATGTGGAAACGAAAGAGGTATTCTTCAATTGCCTCGATCTAAATACCGGTAAAAAAATATTTTCTTCCTTGCAGCTTGAAGAAAAGTTCTGGATCGGAATTGAAACAATTTATAAAGATATTGTGTATTTCCATAAATATATGAAACCTGATATGCCGCATCATAAGGGAATAATCGCCTACGATGCAATTACAAAAGAAATATTATGGGAAAATAATGATGCTGTTTTTCTTTTCATTTTAGATAACAAACTGTTTTGTTACCGGGAACTTTTTGAAGGAAGGGATTTCTACATTCTTGATTACCGTAATGGTAAACTCATCGATGAATTTAAAGAAAACGCCTCAGAAATAAATTTGCTTAGGGAAGAATCTATACAAAAGAATAATTTCGAAGGATATTATTTCACTGAATATTTTAATCCTGATAGTGAAACCGATCAATCTGTAAAAGTAATTATTAGCAATTTATATGATCATCATAAAATTACCGGTAAGGTTGACTTTATAAAGCTAAACGGTCTTCTTCTTTTAAGTTTTCATGAACTTGTTGAAACCAAAAAGTATAATAATATTTTTTTAGCAGTTGAAATTGCTAATAAAAAGATTATTTTTGAAGAGAAACTAAATTCACATGTTAATGGGATAGTTCCGGATTCTTTTTTTGTAAAAGATAATTTGATCTTTTTATTGAAGGATAAAGAAAAACTTCTTGTTTGTTATCTCAAATCATAAAATGAAAGAATATAAAAATGGAATTGACGGAAAAAGAAAAAGGCGTTTTAATCCTGGCTGCCCGTGATTCAATTCATTCAATTTTCGGCGGGACTGTACCTCCGATTATCGATTACCACTACCTCCCGAATTTGGCTGAAGTTGGTCCCGGAGCATTTGTCACTCTGACAATTCATAATAGACTAAGAGGCTGCATAGGATATATATCTTCAAATAAAAATCTTTTTGAAACTGTTTGTGATGCTGCTGTCCAAGCTGCAACAAATGATCCCCGATTTGAGCCGCTGACTGAAGAAGAATTTGCGCAGACAAGTATTGAAATATCAATATTATCTAAATTAACTCCAATTTCTAATTACGAAGAAATTCAACTCGGAGTTCATGGACTGGTACTTGATTCCGGATTTAACCGCGGTCTTCTTTTGCCCCAGGTTGCTACGGAAAATCATTTTACTCTTCCGCAATTTCTAACTGCAATTTGCGAAAAAGCCGGTATTGATTCCTTTGCATGGAAAAGCAGAAAACTCAATATTAAAACATTTACCGCTATAGTTTTTGCAGAAACAGGCGATCGAAAAAAAACTTATGAGCAAAATTAGAAAACCTGCGGTTGCCGGATTATTTTACCCGGCTGATCCAGAAGAGCTTAGCAGTGAAATAGATCTTCTTCTAAGCGTTTCCTCACCATCACAGAATCCGCAAAATGTAATTGGAATAGTATCTCCTCATGCCGGATATGTTTATTCCGGACGTACCGCCGCTTTCGGTTTCAATATTTTGAAAAATAAAAAAATTAAGAGTGCGATAATTATATCTCCAAGCCATCACGAATATTTTCGCGGTATTTCAATTTTTGACGGTGATGCTTACGAAACACCGCTGGGTATTGTTGAAATTGATAACGATATCTCGAACAAACTAACCGAAGGAAGTAAATTTATTTTCCGGGGTGCAAACGGACATCGGAAGGAACATGCAATTGAGGTCCAACTCCCATTCCTTCAAAGAATTTTACCAGACATCAAGATTGTTCCGGCAGTAATGGGCGATCAGGCAAATATTTATATTTCTGAATTGTCGCAAAAACTTGCGGAAATAATCGATGAAAATACTATTATAATTGCCAGCTCGGACCTTTCACATTATCATTCAAAAGAAGAAGCTAACCATCTCGATTCAATTGTTGAAGAAAGGATATCTCAGTTTGATTTTCAAAGTCTTCATTCCGATATTGAAAATAATACATGCGAAGCTTGCGGCGCCGGACCGATTATTACCATGATGAAAGCTGCCTGGATTAAAGGTGTGAATAAATCTCTAATCTTAAATCGCAGTGATTCCGGAGATACTTCGGGTGATAATTTTCATGTTGTAGGTTATCTTTCTGCAGTAATATATGGCGAATAAAAAACTGAATAAAAATTATCGGATTGCGATAATCGGAGCCGGCAAAATTGCATTTTCATTGACTGATAGTTTAATTAAATCGGGATTTAATATAACCTCGATAATTAGTAAAAATATTTTATCTGCAAAGAAACTGGCTTCACTATATAAGATAAAAGTATATTCAAACAAATTACAAGATATCCATTTAGATACAAATATTTTTTTAATTTCTGTACCTGACGAACAAATCAAAAACATAGATACAAAGCTTTCAAAACTTAATTTTAATTTTTGTGAATCAATATTTGTACATTTTTCCGGTTCTTTAAATAGCTCAATAATGAATCGTATTAAGGAGAATAATGGAATAACAGCTTCTTTTCATATTATGCAAACATTCCCATCAAAAAAAATTATTCCTTTAGCAGGTAGTTTTGCCGCAGTTGAAACTGATAACAAAGAATCAAAGGATACATTGTTTTTTATAGCTAAAAGCATGAACTTAATTCCATTCAGTGTTCAAAAAGATAAAAAAATGCTATATCATTTGTCAGGAGTTTATGCATCTAATTTTTTTGTTGGAAATATCTTTATTTCGGAAGAACTTTTTAAAATGAGCGGGATAAAAGGGATCAAATATGATGATTTAATTTTACCTATTCTAAATTCAACATATAGAAACATTAAAAATAACGGTGCACTGAAATCGTTATCCGGTCCAATTGAAAGAGGTGATTTTGACACAATTAAGAACCATATTACATCGATTCGTAATAAAAAATTAAAATCTAATTTCGTATTACTGAATTATATTGTTCAATCACTTTCATTATTAACCTTAATCAAACAAAGAGAAAGCCGGCTGACCAAATCACAGGTTAATATCCATAAATATCTTAATAGTGAATTAAATACTCTGTTAGCTAAAAAATAGCCTATTCTGTCT
>JAJYOQ010000141.1 GCA_021796135.1 Bacteroidota bacterium | reverse complement strand
TTTGAAGGGGATGAAAAGAAATTATTAAAGCTTGAAATTCCGGATTATACTTTTGCTATCAATCTTACCTTAGAATCAATCAAGGAAAAAATTTTAATTGAAGAAATTAATGCAGTTGGCTTTAAGACAGTTCATGCAAAGGGAGTAAGCGGTTGTGTTGAATTGACGGACAATGTCCTTAAAGCTATGGAAGATTATCGCTTCCTTGCTCCGGTTCATACAGATGTTTATATAACTGCAATTTCAGTCTTTAAGAAATTATTAAATCATACACCTTTAATAGGATTATTTGAAACTCATTTTCATAAAAACATTCCTCCGGAAGCATATTTATATGGGATACCTTATGAGTATTTTGAAAAATATGGTATTCGCAAATATGGATTTCACGGTGCTTCGCATAGATTTATTGGAATTAAGGCAAAGGAATTATTCGGAGCTGAGAAGGTAATCTCTTGTCACCTTGGTGGGAGTTCTTCTGTTTGCGCAATTAAAGACGGTTTGTCAATCGATACATCTATGGGTATGAGTCCCCAAAGCGGTTTGCTACAGGCAAAGAGAGTAGGCGACTTAGACCCGTTTGCATTATTGTATTTGATGAAGAAAGAAAATCTAACCATAGAAGAAGTTGGAAACATATTAATGTCTAAGGGCGGAATCTACGGTATCTCCGGAATCAGCGGCGACTTCAGAGATATTGAAGAGGGTATGTTAAAAGGAAATAAAAGGGCAGAATTAGCATTCAAAACTTTTGCTTATTATGTAAAAAGATATATTGGAGAATATCTTGCGATTCTTAACAGCGCTGATTGTATTGTTTTTACTGCAGGTGCCGGACAAAACTCTGCTCTTCTTCGTAAAGAGATATTATCCAACATGGACAACTTAGGAATAATTATGGACGAAGATAAGAATAATTCAAATCCTAAAGAAGGTCTGATTTCTCATGAGAGTTCCAAAATTAAGATAGCTATCATACTTACTAATGAAGAGTATATTGTCGCTAATGAAGTAAAGAATTTTTTAGAAAACAAATAATTAAAACAATAGGGATAGGAAATTGACTCAAGATAAAAAATTTATTGGTTTTGATCTTGGTGCTGAAAGCGGACGCTGTGTAGTTGCAAAACTAAATGAAAATAAAATAACATTGCACGAAGTTCATCGCTTCACTACTCATAGTATCAAATATGAAAACGGGTTTCATTGGGATATTTTAGCAATTTATAAAGAGATAATAGTTGGACTAACAAATGCACAAAAAGCGTTTGGCAGTGAGTTTGATGGAATAGGAGTCGATACTTGGGGTGTTGATTATGTTTTAATTGATTCAGAAGATAGAATACTTGGGTATCCGTATCATTACCGTGACGATCGTACTGATGATATCATAAAGCAAGCATTTCAAATTGTTCCAAAAGCTCGAATTTATAATATTGTTGGAATTCAATTTGCACAATTTAACACACTGTTTCAGCTTATGTCGGAGAAAAAACGGAAATTAAATTTGTTAAATGTTACAGATAAAATGCTACTAATTCCTGACTTCTTAAATTTTTTGCTTTCCGGTAAAAAGAGAGCTGAATTTTCAATCGCTTCTACATCTAGTCTTGCAGATCCAATTGAAAGGAAATGGTCATGGGAATTAATTGATGCATTTGAATTACCAAGGAAAATATTTCCCGAAATAATCGAACCCGGCACTATATTAGGGCCATTACTACCATCTATTGCAGAGCAGACAGGATTAGGTAAAAATATTCCGGTTATAGCAAGTGCCTGTCATGATACAGCTTCGGCAGTAGTTTCAGTTCCGGCATACGAAAGTAGTCCTGCAAAGGGGGCAGGTTGGGCATTCTTAAGTTCCGGCACTTGGTCTTTAATGGGTATTGAATTAAAACAATCATTGCTATCTGCTCAAGCAATGGAGTACAACTTTACAAATGAAGGGGGTGTTGAAAAGACAACACGTTTTCTTAAAAACATTATTGGCTTATGGCCTATTCAAGAATGCAGACGGTATTGGCAAGAAAAATCTAAAGAATATAGTTATCCAGACTTAGTATCCATGGCTATGGAAAATGGATTTGCAAGAGCATGGGTAGACCTTAGTGATCCAAGATTTCTTAAAGCAGGTGAAATGCCTGAAAAGATAATCGCATATTTAAAGGAAACAGGACAAACAGTTAAATCGGATACCGGATTTATCATAAGAGTAGTTCTCGAAAGCCTTGCTTTTAGTTATAGAAATACAATTAAGGAAATAGAATCGGTCTCCGGTAATAAGATTAAAATATTACATGCAGTTGGTGGGGGAATTCAGAACGAACTTCTTACACAATTGACAGCCGATGCTATCGGTCGCAATGTTCTTGCCGGGCCTATTGAAGGGACAATAATAGGAAATATTGGAGTTCAAGCAATAGCTTCAGGAGCGGTACCGGATCTTCATGCATGGAGAATGATCGTAGCCAACTCTTTCGAGTTAAAAATGTATGAGCCAAAAAATTCAAGTTACTTCGATGAAAATGAAGCGAACTATAAAAATATATTGAGATAAAGTATTGCCTCATGTTACGCAACATTTGGAATTTCGAAAAAATGGAGTGATGGAAAATTAGAGTAATGGAGTAGTGGAATGTTGGAATCCTATATTCCATTATCCGAGGTGAATTATTGATTATTATCCGGTTAAAATCAAAAAAGTGTTTTTTATGCCAAATGAAATTAATAAAGAAATAATAGAACAATTTATTGCATCAGCCAAGGAGGTGGTTGCAACAGTTGAAAGAATTCCTGCCAATGCAAATTCTTTAAATGATGCATTAGTAGCAGCTACCGAAAATGAAGTGGTTCTCCTTGCACAGCCGGATGATTTGGACCCGGAATTATTTTCTATATTTAAATTAAATAAAAACGTAATAATTGAACCTACAAAGGAACAGCTTTCAACCATTAAGACCGGTATTACGGATGCTTTTTGTGGAATCGCTGCCACAGGTTCTGTTTGTGTTTCCATTACAAAAAATTTGTCAAGCTCTGCAAGCATGCTTACACGCAAACATATTGTTATTGTGGATAGCAAAACAATAATCCCTAAACCGCGTGATATTTTTTCAGAAAAATATTTGGAAGGAAAAGGGTTAAAGCGTAGCTTCTCAATAATCACCGGACCGAGCGCTACCGCTGATATGGGACCTTTAGTAAGAGGTGTGCATGGACCAGGTAAATTGCATATAATAATTGTAGACTTGCCTACCGGCAGGCAGGGTAGTTAGATGGAAAATATTAACGACTATAAAATCCACCCAAGACAAGTAGCTGACAAATCTTCTAAAGAAACCCTTAAGAAAGCAATCAAATTAGCTCTTGATGTTGAGAGCGATGCAGTTCGTCTTAACACCCAATCTTTTAATACGAACAGGTATAAAGCAGTAAAAAAATTAGAAGATTATGAAGAGTTAAAAGATCGTGCTCGTCAGATAAAAGAGAATTCCATTCAAAATTTGCCGCAGCTAATCGATAAGCTTACCGAAACAATTGAACATCGAGGTGGAAAAATTTTCCTTGCGAAGTCAAAAGAGGATGCCACAGATTACATAAAAAATGTTTGCCTTTCACACAAAGCTAAGCTGATAGTGAAAGCCAAATCTATTACTTCGGAAGAAATTGGATTAAATAGTGTACTGGAAAAACAAGATTTCGAGATAGCGGAAACAGATTTAGCTGAATTTATTTTGCAGGTTTCCAAAGAACAACCTTCTCACAATGTGGCGCCTGCAATTCACAGAAGCCGTGAGAGCATATCAGAATTATTTAAGCGGAATTTTAATACTGATAAATCTCTCGAGACCGGTGAAGAATTGACTGAATTTGCCAGAGATATTTTAAGGCAAAAATTCCTTTCTGCTGATATTGGAATCAGCGGTGCAAATCTAATTGCCGCCAAAGAAGGGACTATTCTACTTGTAGAAAGTGAAGGAAATATACGGCTTACTACACAACTTCCGGCTGTACACATTGCTATTGCCGGGATTGAAAAAATAATTCCGAGCAAAAAAGATTTCGGAATATTTATTGAACTTTTAGCTGCCAGCGGAACCGGTCAGCCATTGACTTCCTACACAAACATATTAGAACCCCCATTAGATTTGCCAATACTAAACTTAAATGGAAGAGAAGACAAGCAAAGAGAATTTCATTTAGTCTTAATTGATAATGGTAGAATGCAGATGCGGGAAGATAAAGATCTGAAAGAAGCTCTTTACTGTATTAGGTGCAGCGCTTGTATGAACTCATGTGCAAACTTCCAGGCAGTGGGCGGGCACGCCTTCGGTGGTGAGGTATATACTGGTGGAATTGGCGGTGCTTGGACTGTAGGAACAACAGGTATTCTCGAAAAGGGAAGATTCGCGGAATTATGTACAGGGTGTTCAAGATGTGTACCTAATTGCCCAGTTCGAATTGATATTCCAAAGTTAAATACGACAATTAAAAATCGTTTGATCAAAGCTGCCGGCGGACCGTCATTACAGAAATCTTTTTTTGGCAACTTTTCAATATTAGGAAAGTTTGCTTCAATTACTCCCGGATTGTCAAATTGGGTAAGTAATCTATCAATTAGCAGAACCATAATGGAAAAAATTATTGGCTTTGAAAAACGACGGAAGATTCCGCGCTTTGCCAATAAAACTTTATTAAAACAATATAAGGAATATCGAAAAGCTAATAATCTCAAATCTAAAACAAACGAATTAATTCCTGCGTTAGTTTTATTAGCAGATGTTTATACCAATTATAATAATCCAAATGTTGGAATGGCAGCAATAAAAGTATTTGATAAACTCGGAATGCCAATTACATTAAGTAAATTACTTGATGAAGGACGGGCAGCTCAATCACAGGGACTTGTTCAATTAGCGACTAAAAGAGCCGTAAAACTCGCTGCTTATCTTGAGGGACTAATCGATGAGGGTAAAGAAATTATTGTAGCTGAACCAAGTGTATTAGCTCTTTTCAGGTATGATTATAAAAAACTTCTCAACAACGATAAACAGTTTGATAAACTCGCGAGACATACCTATGATCCAATCGAATATTTGAATATGTTGATAGTTAATCACAAATTAAATCTTGCAAATTACATAGCAAATTCAGATTCATCGAAACCAAAGATTTTTTATCATGGTCATTGTCAAATGAAAACTATTGGTGCCGGCTATGTAGTTTCAGAATTTTTTCAAAGACTAAATTATACTGTTAATGTCTCTAATGTAGAGTGCTGCGGAATGGCTGGAAGTTTTGGTTTTAAGAAAGAATATTATGCAATAAGCAAAAATATTGGAGATGATCTAATACGTCAAATTATAAGATCGGATTCTTTTGATAGCAAAACAATAATTTTAGCAAGCGGAACTTCTTGCCGCGAGCAAATAGGGGACGAATTGAACAATCCTATTTATCATCCCATTGAATTCCTTCAAAAAATATTAAAATAACCCGTCTCCCGGAACTAAAATGAAGAATATTATGAAAGATTAAAAAGTGAATTAAGGTCTGAAATAAAGTCTGGGATGTAGGGATCAAATTCATCAATATATCTTTTATACAATGTGTTTTCTTTTAATCTAAGTATTCCAAATTTATCCGGGGAAGAAAAAAAATCTTTTACAATTTTAGCGGATGAGATGATGTAATCCGCTTCTTTGTCAGATTTGAAATGTTCAGAAGCAGTTTGCCAATCAAGTTCATCCATATCAGTAACTACAGCAAAAATATCATAAGCATGATGCCTTCCAAAATCTACCGATTCATCTTGATACCTATCGCGGAGTGCATGCAGCTTAAGAATTATGTAATTGTAGCTTGAAGGAATATAAAAGGTTGGAGATTTTTATTTTCGAAGTTTCTTCAAAAACATTTTCAATAAGGATTGGACCGAAATTAATACTTTATCCACCTCCGATTATTAATGGTATATCATATTTCTCAAGCTGTGCTGCTAATTCAATTAAAGCTTTTACAAGATGGTCATTATTCAATTGGTCAGAGAAGTCATTTTGTGAGTTCATCTAGAATATCCTTTTCAATATCAGCAGCAATTTCTTTTTCTCTCTTATCTAATTTAGAAAGTTCTAAGCAGGTTTGAATTTTAGAAGCTTTGTTATTAAGGCTATTGAAAAAAATATAACTATTACCGGGTGCAATTATATTTAAAGTGTAGTTATAAAACTTATCATCAATAAAGGGAAGAATTTTATTTTCATCAGGTTTTAATTTTGAATAAACACTAAATTGAACTGTAGGAGTAGTTGACGCGTAGAATTCGGCGCAGCTATCACCTGACCATATCCAGTTATTTTTTATTAGATCATTCAAAATCAATTTTGCCTTCTCTCTTTCAGGCGGAAGTTTTAGTTTATATTGGCTTATAATATTAGGGAGCTTATAGTTTTCCTTTAAGAGCAGAAGCAATTTTGAAGGTTGAATCAATTTTATTTCATTTGATGATTTTGAAATTATTAATTCTTCCTTTAATGCTTTAAGAACTTTTGAGACTGTGGAAATGGTTATATTACCGCCAAGCCGGATTATTCCTTCATAAATATCAGATACTTTAGAAAAGATATTATTATTACGCAGTAAAAATCTTCCGATCAAAGAACTGTTCCTGCTATAAATATCTTTTATATTAACCGACTCTTTGTAACTATTTTTTTTATCTAAACGAATAGCCACAAAATTTTTTGTTGTAATGTAGTAATTTCCGTTTAAGTCTAATCCACAAAATTTTCTTGAGGATAATCTTTCAATAATTGACTGAGTTAAATAAGAGCGGATTCATTGAAACTGTTTTGAGAGAAGGGAAAATAATTTTTGCAGCATGAAACTGTAAAAATAAACGTATCCACCTATTAAAAGGCTGACGAAGAAGTAATAGGATTTGAAAAGTGGGGAAAAGATAGCACTGATTTTAAACATTACCTAAAAAGCAACTCCAATTTATTTATTTCATATTAAAAAAATATTATTTTTTTCTTGACTTTAGAATATTTGTTTAATAATTTTTCTTAAAGGATATCGCAAAGCATTAAGTGATTTGTACCACAAAGAGATTTTTAACGTGGCTCAAGGGGCGAAGCTGTATTTAAGATAAATATTTTTTTATACTTTTCTTAAAGGATATCGCAAAGCATTAAGTAATTTTTGTAAAGGAGTTATTATTTATGAGAAATAAGAAGACAATCGAGGCTGAATATCAGTATGCAAAAGAGCAGTATGCATCATTAGGCGTAAATACGGATGAAGCAATAAATAAACTTGATAAGATAAAGATAAGCCTTCATTGCTGGCAGGCAGATGACGTGGCAGGTTTTGAAACGCCTGATGCAGAGCTTGGAGGCGGTGGTATCCAGGTAACAGGCAATCATCCGGGTAAGGCAAAAACGATTGATCAATTGCGTAAAGATATCGAAAAAGTAATGAGTCTGCTTCCCGGCAAGCAGCGCCTGAATCTACATGCTATTTATGGTGATTTTAAGGGTGAGAAAATTGACCGTGATCAGATAGAAGTAAAACACTTTCAAAGCTGGATAGATTGGGCAAAGAAGCTTGGAATAGGTATAGATTTTAATCCAACATGTTTTTCTCATCCTTATGCAGATGATGGTTATACTCTATCAAGTAAAGACGAAGTGATTAGAAATTTTTGGATTGAACATGTAAAGCGCACAAGAAGAATTGGTGCAGAAATGGGCAAGCAGTTAGGCACTCCTACGGTCAACAACATTTGGGTACCGGATGGATCGAAGGATACGCCGGTTGACCGTAATGGACATCGAATATTATTAAAGAAATCGCTTGATGAAATATTTAGAGAAGAATATCCGAAAGAATATCTTAAGGATTCAGTTGAAAGTAAACTTTTCGGAATCGGTTCAGAGTCAATGGTAGTTGGCTCTCATGAATTTTACATGGGATACGCAGTAAAGAACAATAAACTTATTTGTCTTGACAGCGGGCATTTTCATCCAACCGAACAGATAGGTGACAAGATTACTTCTATGCTTCAGTTTGTTGAAGAATTATTGCTGCACGTGAGCCGTGGGGTCCGCTGGGATAGTGATCATGTTGTAATATTCAATGATGAGATACAGCTTATAGCGCAGGAGATTGTCCGAGCTAATGTACTTGAGCGGATAAATGTAGGTCTCGATTATTTCGACGGCAGCATAAACCGCATAGGTGCATTTGTTATTGGTGCACGTGCAGCTCAACTAGCTTTTCTGTATGCTCTGCTTGAACCAACAAAAATGTTAAAGGAGTTTGAAGAAACAGGAAAGAACTTTGAACGCCTCGCATTCCTTGAGCTGTTGAAGACAAAACCTTTTGGTGCAGTATACGATTATTATTGTATGATTAACAATGTACCGGTTGGTGAGGATTATATTAAAGAAATTCAGAAGTACGAAGTTGAAGTTCTGAGTAAAAGGGTATCTGTTAATAACCTGTCTACTGAAATGGTAGAATCGAACTAATATATTACAATTACAATGGAAGATTCGAGATTTAAATTATTGACAAAAATAATATCACTTTTGGGATTATTATTAACAATTATCTCGCTCATTTTAGTATTTGATAGGGCAATAGCAATCAATACCGGAAAAGTATTAAATTTATTCGGAATTGTAACCTTGGTTTTTAGCTCTCCATTTTGGATGAATGAGGAAAAGAAAATTTAATCTAATCATTTTCATATTGATTTTTAATAGACTATTTTATACAACAAACAACAAAACTTTTTAAATAGATATATAATTCTATGACTATAAAACCTGGAAAGAAATTAACCTTAAAAGATTTAGCACATATACTCTCTGTTACACCTGCTACAGTATCGAAAGCTTTAAGGGACAGCAGTGATATCTCCCTAAATATGCGAGAGAAAGTAAAAGCCAAAGCAAAGGAACTGGGCTACCGTCCAAATTTATTAGCAAGATCATTGATTAATAATAGAAGTAAAATATTAGGGATATTGATTCCTGATTTACGTATTTCCTTTTTCTCGGAAGTAGTACGGGGGATGTATGAAGAGGCAAATAGAAAGGGGTAT
>JAJYOQ010000140.1 GCA_021796135.1 Bacteroidota bacterium | reverse complement strand
ACAAAAATTAGTCCCCGAAATATATTTACAAAAAATCACTTTATAAAATTACTTAAAATTAACTATCTATTGATTAATATTATGTCCTCTATATCATCTTATTGAACGATATTATATCGCTTTTTCAATTAAAAGCGGAAATCGCTTTGTTTGCAATAATATTACCTATGCTTAATGATGCTGTGGCAGCTGGTGACGGCGCATTTAGCACATGAATCATTCTTTCTGCTTCAATTATTCTAAAATCATCTACAAGTTTTCCATTCGATTCGAGCGCTTGTGCCCTGACTCCGGCACCTTCCGCATAAACATCGTCAAATTCTATTTCGGGGACTAATTTTTGTAAAGACTCAACAAAAAGTCTTTTGCTAAACGATCTTCTAAATTCAGTAAATCCCATTTTATAATATTGCTTTGCCATTTTCCAAAATCCGGGATAGCTGATCATACCGGCTACATCTCCGAATGAGAAATCTTTATTTGTATATCCTTCTCTCTTAAATGCTAGAACGGCATTAGGTCCAGCCTCAATTCCGCCGCTAATCATTTTTGTAAAATGTACTCCTAAGAAAGGAAATCTTGGATCCGGAACGGGGTAAATTAAATTCTTAACTAGGTATTCTTTTTCTTTTTTTAATTTATAATATTCTCCCCTAAAAGGAATTATTTGTAAATTCGGATCTATGCCACAAATCTTTGCAATTCTATCTGATTGAAGACCGCCACAGTTAATCAAAAATTTTGTTCGGATCTCTTCTCCGTTAACAGTTTCAAGAACCAAATCATTTCTATCTTTTTTCAAAGAACGAAACTTACTATTAAGTTTTAACACTCCGCCATTTTCAGATATAATTTTAGCATAGGTTTCTGTCACTTTAATATAATCTACAATGCCTGTTTCAGCTACAAAAATTCCGGCAATTCCCTTAGCATGAGGTTCGTATTCCTTAATTTCTTCTTCATTCAGTCTCCTTAATCCTGTAAGTCCATTTGCAATACCGCGGCGTTCTAATTCATCGAGGGCAGGCAACTCTTCTTTTGACGTAGCTAAAACAATTTTTCCGCACTTTTCAAACGGAATATTATGCTCCTCACAAAAATGATACATCATTTCCCTGCCGTCAACACAGTTTTTTGCTTTTAATGATCCGGGCTTGTAATAAAGTCCAGAGTGTATTACCCCGCTGTTATTTCCTGTTTGATGATAAGCCACAGAATTTTCTGCCTCAATTACAGCGACTGAATATTTGCTTAATTTTTGAATTGAAAGAGCTGTAGCAGCGCCTACAATTCCGCTTCCTATAATCGTAAAATCATATACCGGCATTTATATTCTAAATTTATTTATTATTTTATCTTTTTAAAAAAGTGATTTATTTTCGCCCTTAAAATAGTAATAAGTTTGCGTTAAATCATTTTTATGTACATAAAAATTCTGTTATTTAGAAGTTAATATTTTTAATATTTAAAAGTAAGAACTATAGTTAAATGAATAAAAAACAAAAGTATACAATTTTTACTAGTCTGTCTCTTATAATTATAGCATTTAGTGTTTGGGCAATTCAGGGATTTCATCTATTTACCCATGATAAAATTGAAATACAACTTCCGCAAAGCGATGTGGATAAACTTCTTGGTCAGCCTCCTCGATATGCATGGGTTAATCATTTTACATTAGGTTTAGAATACACCGCCGCCTTTACAATAGTTATTATTCTTTTAGCATTAATTTTATTCTTCATTTTCAAAAATAAAAAGAAAGCCTACTAAATGAATTTCTTAAATAAATTAATATTATCCGCTCTTTTAATTATTGCAACAAGTTTTTCACAAGGATTTAATGTCAAAGCAACTGGTAATCAAACTTTTTCTTTTAAAGACCCTAAGGGTCAAAACCAAGTTTCATTTTCTAGTATAACAGCACTAGACGAAGTAGATGGAACATCTAATGATGTCAGCGGGAAAATTTCTTTTGATGTAAAAAATGTAGCTAAAACCTTAAAAGGTGAGATTTCAATTGCAACCGCTTCAATTAATACGGGAATTGCAATGAGAGACAGAGATTTGCGCGCCCCAAAGTGGTTAGATGCAGATCAATTTCCCAAAATATCTTTTACTATAAAAAAAGTAACAAATATTAAAAAAATTGCCGATAATAAGCTGCAGCTTGACTTAATAGGAACTTTTTTTCTGCATGGGGTTAAAAATGATGTCCCTGTAACAGCAACTTTAACATATCTTGACGCAAGCTCGATAACTGAATCAAGAGAACCCGGAGACTTGCTAGGAGTAAATGCAAAGTTTCAGATTATGCTTTCAAAATTTAATGTTAAGAATATGGTGCTTGGAAGTCGTGTAGCGGATAAAATCGATATTGAAGTGAATATAGTTGGCTCAAATAAACTTTAGTAAAATCAATCTTACTCTTTAAGGCCTAAAACATTCATAAGCCGGTTGTGGGCTTCATTATTGAATTCCATATTATATAATTTATAAAACTCAATTGTCTTTTCAACTGAATTAAAGTATTGTATACAATCCGGACATTCGTCAAGGTGTTTTTTAATAGCTGCACACTTCGGGGAGTTGAGTTCTTCTCCGAGATTATCACAAATATGATTCATAACTTCTTTGCAAGAAACTGTATTTTTTTTCATCTTCTAAATGCCTCATTTAATTCTTTCCTTAAAAATGCTCTAGCCCTATGTAAACGTGATTTAACGGCAGGAACAGATAGCTCCGTAATTTTGCCAGTTTCTTCAGTAGATAAACCTTCAACATCTCTTAGCAAGAAAACAACTCGGTATTCTGGTGATAGTTTAGTTATAGCTTCATCAAGAATTTGTTTCAATTCGCCATTCTCTAAAACATTTTGAGGTTCGAGCTGCCAATTTGCCGCAAAGTTATTATCATAGAACCCATCTTCATCATCGTCAATGGAAACGACCTCGTGTCTATTTTTTCTATATTCCATCAGACAATGGTTAGATACAATCCTGTATAACCATGTGCTGAGCTTAGATTTACCGTCAAATTGGGTAAGTGACTTTACCATGCTAAGAAAAGTTTCCTGGGTTATATTTTCAGCACGATCAGGATTCCGGCAAATTTTAAAAGCAAAATTATAAATTGTTTTTTCATAATTTTTAACAAGCTCAGCCATTGCCTTGTCATTGCCGTTTTTGGCTAATTCAATAATTTGTTCTTCATTCATTTGATGCAATATATTTTAAAAGATTCATGTAAATTTAGTTCTATCTTTAATCAAATTCACATGATTTTAGTCTCATTTTATTAAAATATTCTTTAAATTTGTACTATATTTAGCCATTATTTAATAATCCTTCAAAGCAAATTTCACTTGACCTAAAGTTAGCTGTTTATCCTCTGATTTCTCTGTTAGATCAAGTAAATTATCATTGAAAGGTGATATCCTTTAAGATTATATTTAAACATTCCATTTCCTATTTCTTTGGAATTCATTATAATTATAGGACTTAATATTATAATTGTTTAGTTAATTTTATATTAATTGTATGCCGCAAAATAAAAACTCCTCTCTGATATTTAATAACAAGCTTTTCACAGGAGTAGGTGAAAATAGAAAAAATTTTAATTTTGATGAAAAAGGCTTAATGAATATCCGCGAAGGAGATATTATATTTAAAAAAGGTGATAATAGCGATGATTTATATTTAATAATTAGCGGCACTGTAAAATTAAAATTTCCCAACCCTGATGGCGTTGCAAGAATAGAGAATAAAGAGAAAAACGATTTCTTTGGCGAGATGGAATTTATTGAAAAAATCCCTCGCAAATCATCGGCAGTTGCTGAAACAGATTGTAACATTTTTAAATTGACACGCAATAATTATATAGAGCTTATATCCCAAATAAGTGAAGTAAAGAACAACCTCCCTGATCAAAATTCATCTGACCTGCCGGACGAAAATCTAAATGAAACATTTGAAAAAAAATATATTAAAAGACCCTGGATTATTGAACAGGAAAAAAATATAGAAGTACCAATATCACCTATTGATGATGACATTTCAGCGAATAATATTGACTCAAATTTAAATCCTATAATGTTAGAAGATAAACCAGTAGATGAACTCGGTACTAAAGAAAGTTTTGCTATACCTTCAGATGATATTAGCGATGTTTCAATTATGAGTGACAATTTTGAGGATATTCCAGACTCTGAAGATAATAATATAATTAAAGAATTCCCCTCTGAATCTGAATTAAATGTCTCCCCTCTTGCAATTGATATTACGCCAACCGAACCTGAAAAATTTGATTGGAATTATAAAGAAACAACTAGTGATTCCAATTTTGATTATGACAAAATAGACGAAAAGGACAATTCTTTAAGTGAAAAAGAATTTTTAATTTCGCTGGAAGCTCTACGTAAAATTAATTCCAAAGTTGAAATAGGAAGTTTAGCCGAGCAAATTATAAAAGAAAGCATTAGTATTACCGGAGCAGAATATGGTAGAATCTATTTGTTTGACAAGGCTGAAAATGAGTTTTATAGTTTTGTACCCGGAACTAATGAAAAAAATGAAATAAGAATAAAACTTAATGAAGGATTAATGGGTACCGCTGCTTCAGAAGGCAGAATAATTAATATTCAAAACCCGACTAATAATGAGCTATACATTGCTCAGGTCGATAATCCCGGCGAAGATTATTTACGGAATTTAGTTTGCTTCCCTTTGAAAAATATTGATCTTCAAGTAATCGGTTTAATCGAGTTATTTAATTCACCTAAAGATACCTTCAGTAATAACGAAATAAATATACTTACTCATATTGCCCCAAATATATCTCAGGCAATTGAGAATTTAATTAATTCTCAACCACCCCCAAAGATGAAAGAAGATATAATCCTCAAATACGGGCAAAACGAAACAATCACTAGAATTACTCATTCCTTGATTAACGATTTAACCGTACCTGTCAATATTATCCGAAGATATTCGGACTTAATAAAAAGAAGGAATATTGCACCCGAAATTAATCCGATAATTGATATGATGGGCAGCCAGGCTGAGTTAATAATTGATAATCTGAAAACGATGTCAATTTATTTTTCAGATAATGAAATTAACCAGTTTGAAAGATTGAATTTCAATGAAGTTATGAATGAAATCCTTGTCCTTCTTGTTGATTATATGGAAGAAAATAAAGTAAAAGTCTATAAGAAATTTAGCGGAAACAACTTTGTTCAAATTAACCAAAAAGCACTTTTTCAAGCATGCTATCAAATTACAAAGAACGCTTGTGAAGCCATGCCTGACGGTGGTGATATATTTGTGGTCACTAAATACAGCGAAAGTTTTGTAATGGCAGAGTTCAGGGACACGGGTATTGGAATTCCCGATACTATAATGGATAAAATATTCGAACCATACTTTTCAGACGGAAAAGGCGAACGAGCAGGATTGGGTTTGGCAATTGCGGACAAAATAATTAAAGAACACGGCGGCAAAATTACAGCCACCAAGACAGAGGGTTCGGGAACTATAATGTCTATTTATCTTCCCATTTCAAATTAATCATTTGAATAATTCTTCATTAATTTATGAATTCCCATAATAAACTCAATGGATGAAAAGATTATTGTAATTCTTGGTCCTACAGCTAGCGGAAAAACAAAACTCGCCGCAAAATTAGCTAGTGAATTTAATGGCGAAATTATTTCTGCCGACTCACGTCAGGTTTATAAAGGAATGGATATAGGCACAGGGAAAGATTATGACGATTATTTTGTAAATGGACATAAGATTCCCTATCATTTAATAGATATTATTGATCCGACTGAAGAATATAATCTTTATCAATTTAAGAAAAACTTTATTCAGGTTTATGAAGAAATAATTCAAAGGAAAAAACAGGCATTTTTAGTGGGAGGTTCAGGTCTTTATTTAAGTTCGGTTATCCAAAATTATGAACTTAAAGAATCCGAAATTAATGATAATGATATTTTTAAGCTTAACAAGATGAATATAGATGAATTAAAAAAAATTCTCTTTGATATAAGAGCTAATAATCATAATACTACTGACTTATTAGATAAAGACAGAACCATTAAAGCTATTTTAGCCGCGAAAGCTGAAAAGAATATTCTTAATAAAAAGTTTTCCTCGGTTGTTATCGGAATTAAACTAGAAAGGGATAAAATTAAAACAAGAATTTCTCAAAGACTGGAAAAAAGATTAAGGTCCGGAATGATAGAAGAAGTCAAAGAATTAATGAATTCAGGAGTATCATTACAAAAATTAATCTTCTTTGGTCTTGAATATAGATTTATTGGACTTTATTTACGAAATGAATTAAGCTATGATGAAATGTTCATTAAATTAAACCAGGCAATTAATAAATTTGCTAAACGCCAAGCAACGTGGTTTCGAAAAATGGAAAAAGAGGGAATAACAATAAATTGGGTTGACGGCGGAAACTATGAGCTGGCAAGATCAATTATTCTTGATAAAATTTAGTTTTATATCAATTTAATTGATTAACTATTATTATTTTATGATTTTGCAATAACAATATTTTACTTTAAAATTAACAAGGAATAAGATGCTTTCGATTTATAATACACTAACAAGAACGAAAGAAGAATTTGTACCTATTCACTCTCCTGAAGTTAGTATGTATGTTTGCGGACCTACCGTTTATGACTACTTTCATATAGGCAACGCCCGCTCATTTATTATGGCCGATATTATAAGACGTTATCTTGAATATAAGAATTATAATGTAAAATATGTTATGAATCTTACCGACGTAGATGACAAGATCATAAAAAAATCTATTCAAGAAAAAAAACAAGCAATAGAAATATCGGAAAACTATATTCTAGCTTTTCTGGAAGATATCAATAAATTAAAAATAAAACCGGCGACTATTTATCCTAAAGCTACGGCACACATGAAGGAGATAATACAATTTATTAAGGAGCTGGAAGATAAAGGATATGCTTACAATATTGATGGAAATGTTTTTTTTGACGTATTAAAATTTAAAGATTATGGGAAATTAAGCGGAAAAAAGACAGATGAGCTCGAATCCGGAGCCCGAATTGAAATTAATGAGGAAAAAAGAAATCCTCTGGATTTTTCTTTATGGAAAAAAGCAAAAGCCGGTGAGCCCTATTGGGAAAGTTATTGGGGCAATGGTCGACCTGGATGGCATATTGAATGTTCAGCAATGAGCTGCAAACATCTGGGGGCTACTTTTGATATTCATGCCGGCGGAAATGATTTAATATTTCCTCACCACGAAAATGAAATTGCACAGAGTGAAGCAGCTAACGGCAAAAAATTTGTCAATTACTGGATACATTTTGGTTTCCTGAATATTAATGATGAAAAAATGTCTAAGTCTCTTGGCAATTTTTTTACAGCCCGTGATATTTTGAAGAAACATCCTGCTGAAGCTGTCAGACTTTCTTTTGCGCAAACTCATTATGCCGGTCCATTAAATTATAGCGAAGATCTATTATTATCATCAGAAAAAGGATTGGAAAAGATTAATAATTTAGCTTACAAAATTCAAAATGAATTGTCTAATCCCAAAAAAACAGGAGCTTCTCCGAACTTTAATTTTGATAAATATTTTAAAGCATTCGAATCATCAATGGATGACGATTTTAACACCCCGCAGGCAACTGCTGTAATTTTCGATTTTACAAGAGAAATAAATAAGACTATTTCTGAGAATGAAGATATCAATTATGATTTTTACAATAATGCTAAATTATTCCTGGAAAAAACTGCCGTTAATGTATTAGGAATATTAGATTTTGAAAAACAATCGCAAAACGCCGGCGGTTCACTTGAAAACGAGCTTATCGAATTACTAATAAAACTTCGTATTGAAGCAAAAGAAGAAAAAAATTTTTCACTATCTGATAAAATCAGAGACAGACTAAAAGAACTGGGAATTATTTTGCAGGACAGTAAGGAACGAACTACCTTTAAAAGAATAACCATATAAAACCTTACATCATAATAATTTGCCAAATCAAGAAAAGATAATAATTCGTAAATTACTCATTGGGGATGACGAATTTCCTTGTCGAATTCGTTTCAGCAATAAAGCCAAATATCTACGACTTCAGATTAGCAATTCCAATTCCCTTGAAATGGTTCTTCCTCATAGTTATAACCTTTCAGAGGCAGAAAAATTTTTAATAAGAAAGAAATTATGGATAAAGAAATATTTAGTAAGCAAACAAGCTAAGCCGAACAAATATTTCTTATTCGGTAATGAGGTTTCAATTACGCATAATTACGATTTATTTATTAAAAAACATAAAACGGTTTACCATAATTTCAATCTAAATATAACAAGCCCTTCGGAAAGCAATACAGATCTAAAAACATTATATGAATTGTGGCTAAAAAAAACAGCAAAAGTGTTTATTACTGAACGCGTGAAGAAATTGGCTGAAAAATATAATTTTAAGATAAACAAAATTAATATTCGGGGACAAAAAACACGATGGGGCAGTTGTTCGTCAAAAGGAAGACTTTCATTCAATTATAGATTAATGCAGTTCAACAAGGACATAATTGATTATGTTATTATTCATGAACTCTGTCATTTATTAGAGATGAACCATTCTCCAAGATTTTGGAAACTTGTAGAATCTTACTGTCCGAATTATAAATTATTAAAAAAAGGATTGCGGTCTAATTGATAATTTGAGAAAATAGATTAAATTGTGTTTTGGAGATCAAATATATTACCTCTTCCAAGTATAAAATTTGGATCAAATTTTTTCTTCAGCTCGACCATTTTGTTAATATTTCCCTGACCATACATTTCAATTAAGTATGATTTCTTCATCTTTCCGATTCCATGTTCCGCAGAAACTGTTCCTCTCAAATCAATTGCCTTTTGACATATTTTACTATAGAGTGACTTTCCTATTTCATATTCTTCATTTGTCTTTGGCAGCATATTCAAATGCATATGAGAATTACCGAAATGACCGTATATTACATAATTTGTTTTTTCCGTTCAAAATTGACCAGTATTTCCGGCGAAAATTGACCACCTAAATCATAAAACAATAATAAATTTCTTCTTCACATTAAGTGAAATATTTAATAACGAAGAAGAAAGAAAAATAAGG